>JAHQWA010000076.1 GCA_019634045.1 Saprospiraceae bacterium | reverse complement strand
TGGCACATACCCGGGAATTAGTGAGGTTAATGGGGGGAGAGATAAAGGTGGAAAGTGAAGTGGGTAAAGGGACTCGATTGATCGAAAACAATGGCAAGAACCTACTCCGCCTGGCCAATCAATTACTAGACTTATCCAAGCTAGAGGATCAATCCTTTCAATTGGAACTCAAACAGGGCGATATCGTGCCTTTTCTGAGCTATGTTACCGAGTCTTTCCAGACCTACGCCAATAGCAAGAATTTATCGCTTCGGTTTTTCTCTAATCAGGAATCTCTGATGATGGATTATGATCCGGTACAGATACAGCAAATCCTCACTAATTTGATTTCTAATGCACTTAAGTTTACCCCCTCCGATGGAGATGTGCAGGTTAAATTAGGGGTACAGAGCCAACAGCTCCAGATTGGGGTAGAGGATACCGGAATTGGGATTGCTGAAAAGGATTTACCCCATGTGTTTGACCGTTTCTATCAAGCGGACAACTCCACCACTCGGGTGGGAGAGGGCACCGGGATCGGCTTGGCACATACCCGGGAATTAGTGAGGTTAATGGGGGGAGAGATAAAGGTGGAAAGTGAAGTGGGTAAAGGGACTCGATTTCTGGTCAGCTTGCCGATACATACGAAGGCGGAAATTATCGATACCATCGCGGCACCTGTGGAGGGTTCTCTACTTGCTGCTTCCCCTGAAGATATGCCAGTATTCGGCACACATCAGCAGGATTTGCCGCAGGTTCTAATCATTGAAGACAATCGTGATGTGGTTATCTATTTGAAAAGCTGTTTAGCCGACCAGTACCAGGTGCAAGTGGCTTACAATGGGAAAATTGGGATTGAAAAGGCCTTGCAGCAAGTTCCGGATTTGATTATCAGCGACGTAATGATGCCAGAGAAAGATGGCTATGAAGTTTGTGATGCGTTGAAGAATGACCAACGTACCAGTCACGTTCCCATCATCTTACTCACCGCTAAAGCCGATCATCCTTCGAAATTAACTGGGCTAAAACGAGGTGCCGATGTCTACCTTATCAAACCATTCGACAAGGAAGAGCTACTCGTTCGCCTTGAAATGTTGCTGGAACGTCAGCAACGAATGATGGCTCACTTTTCGAAGACATTCTTAGGTCAAGCTCGCGCAGAAGAACTCGATAAGGAAGGGGTTCAGATCGAAAATGCATTTTTACAAAAGGTCAAGGAAGTTATAGAAAACCACTATCAGGACGAGGATTTTGCCCTCCCTCAATTATGCCAAAAGATTGGTATGAGTCGCTCCCAACTTTTCCGAAAAATGCGAGCACTCATTGGCATTTCTCCTTCTGCTTTTATCCGAGATTATCGCCTCGACCGAGCTAAGATACTGCTGCAAACCACCGATCAAAATGTTTCTGAAGTTGCTTTTGCAGTCGGATACAAGAACCTAGCCCATTTTTCTAAGAGTTTTCAGGCTAAATATGGCCACTCACCTAGCACAACTCACAAGTAGTTGATTATCTGCTCTTTCCGTTATTTTTTTTACTCCTTGCAACGAATCGCAAAACATTTTATTCCCGCTACAACCCTAGCACGAAGCTTTACGCGCTATTGAATAGCACTGGGCCAGGCCTTGCCTACATCTTCGTATTGTCAATGCTGTGAAAATTCAGACAGCGCAATTCTTATGTATAAACACAAACAAAATGACTAACAACAAGATTATTGTAGCAGGTGTAGTAGGCGCGATGTCTCTTTTATTGATTGGTAGCTTAATCTTCGGTCTTACACTGCCTCAATTCGGCGAGACACTAAATGGTTCAGCTATTGGAGTGATGAAAAGTCCTGAGGAGTTTGGGTGGATTCCATTGATCATAGGACATCTAGCCTACGGATGGCTCTTTGCTATCATTTTTGGTCGGTGGGCCAATATCAGCACCTTTGCCGGCGGAGCCAAAGCAGGCTTGATTTTAGCCGCCCTTATTAGCCTGGGTAATGAATTGATTAGTTTCGGTAGTACTAATGTGGCTAGTTTTACGGGTACTATGGTTGATATCGTTTTAGGAACCATCGTTTTTGCCCTAATGGGGGGCGTAGTAGGTGCTATGTTGGGAAGAGGAGAGAAGTAGGGGCTTGGTATCAATATGATTCCTAATTTGTTTTGCGCCCTTGGCATATACAAGGGCGCAAAACAAGCATCATCATTTAGGAAAGGTCGGAATCTTCCCCTCATACTGCTGATAACTAGGTAATCGATCCGGCATATTCTCATCCACACTCATAGGTACTAGGACGATATAGTTTTGATAATACAAAGATACATCGTGGTGTGCTTTTAGATCGTAGACATCAGCGCGATCGAGGGGGCGCAATTGCCAATGATCTGTTTCTGTTGTTGCTTCGGAGGACGATTTTTCGAGGAAGAAGGGGGGCGCATCGAAGGTGATGGCTCGTTCTAATACTTTAACGCCTTTCAACTGATCGATGTCCTCAGGGATGCTTACCGTCAGGTATTCTAAAGGCTTTATCGACTCAATTATGGGAGATTGCAATAGCTCCGCTACCCATTGACAGATCCGAGGCAGAGATTTTCCCTCATTCCGATCTTCATCAATTCCCGATACGGCGATCGCCGGAATCTTAGCCAAGGCGGCAGTCCGGGCAGCACCAATGGTCCCTGAGCCAAACCATTCTACGCCTATATTCCCTCCACCATTGATACCAGATACCACAAGATCGATGGTTTCTCCTTGCTCCATGAAGAAACCTAGAGCACCAAAAAGGACACAATCGCCAGGATAGCCTTCTACTTGATAGGTGTAGATCTGCCTGACCGTGTCTATCGCCAATTCCTTGACCTTGACATATCCCTCCTTTGTTATTTGGGTTAAATTCGAGGTACTACTTCGGTTTTGATTGCTAACCGCAATTAATATCTTATCTGCAAAACCACTGAAAGCCTCAGCCAGGCACTGAAGTCGAGCCATATCTTCTATACCATCGTCGTTGGTGATCAAGATGTTTTTAGGGGGAGAACTAGGTGGTTTTGTGGGCAGTTTTTCCACTAATTCGCCTTCTTTAAATACGCCAGTTTCGATTTTTCCATTTCGGTAGTATAGTCTCCCGAAACCATGCTGCCGGTTTTTACGCCATTCGCCCTCATATTTCAAGAGGGGGGACTCTGGCGGATACCAATATATTCCATTCCCCGACCTTGAGCCTTTTTCGTAAGTGCCTTCGTAGTGATCTCCATCATCATTGTAAAAATGTCCTATCCCTTGGATAGTACTATGTTCAAAATTACCTTCATATAGATCTCCGTCATCAAGGTATTGCATGCTAGCCTTCCCTTCTACTTTGCCATTTGTCAGGGACCCTTTGAGATGAAGAACCCTTCGGCCATCCTCTAGTAGTTCTAGTTCTCCATAGCCATTAGCATAACCATTTAGGCAATCACCTGTCCAGTTGAAACTCCGGTTTTGATAATTGTAATTAGTAAATACTTTGCATTGCCCGTCTTCACTACTGATCCAACCCGCATCCGCAGTGCGTTTACTTTGATGTTGAAGGTTTAGAAGAATCAAGGCAATGGGCAAGGCTTGAAACAATACTAGGCCAGCAAACCATGGACTTCTGAATCGCTTATTTTTCTTCATAAATGGAAGTGTTTTGATGGCTAGACCGCAAATGAACGCTGTTGAATGTCGATCTATCGCAATTGCTGAACTTAGCCATACGTCGTTTTAACAATGTCCATCAATATTAGGGGAGGGAATGGCAGGAATCAATGCTGTAGGTACGGATTGCTTACTTATGTGATGAATGGTTTATTTTTTTCTAATTGCTTTTCCATGTTTAGCCTTAAGGCTTTGATCTTGGGCCGAGCGACAGGCAATCTATCAGTGGAATGTCGGAGCTGAATGCTTAAGCCCTGCGAGTTGCCACGAGTGGATGATACATGGTTCAGATTGACGATAAAAGAACGATGACAACGGAAGAATTCAGGATAGCGTGATAAGACTTCTTCCAGTTGTTTAATTCGACCCCGAACTAATAAGGGCGATTTAGAAAACCCAGGTTCGAAATGGAAAGCCAGGTAGTTGCCTTCCGAACGGATATACAACAGTTTGCTGCGCGAAATCTCTACAGGTTTATTTTCTAAAAATAAGGGAATCTGTTCTTGTTGATGTTCTGCTTCTTTTTCTAAGGAGATCTGTGCTTTTAATTGTTGATTGAGATCTTGTGATGCTTGCAAATTTTGCCGGCTAACCCAGTTGTAGCGGACCAAGATTAAGAAACAGGAGGAAACAGCTCCCAAGGCCATAATTTTGATTACCGTTATCCCCAATTCAATGCCAGAAGTCATTACAGTGGGATCATTTCTCATGACCAAGGTATTAAAGATATGTACCCATATGCCCAGTTGAAAAAAGTTGTATAAAAAGAATAGGAAGGCTTTTGAAATTGACCAAGATTGGTCCTCGAAAAAGTTGGGGAAGAAGTAGGGGAGGCCAAAGTAATTGATATTGAAAGTGACTAAGCCAATACACAAATACCCTAGTAGGTACTGTAAACGCGATAGGAACATAAAGCCATAGGGCTGCAATAAAATAAGTAGCAAACTCAGGAAGAGAGAGGCAAATCCTACACTTTGAATTTTCTCTTTTGTGCTATGCTCAAAGGGGTAAGCAATCTGAAAAAAAGTTCTACTAAGCATGTCTGGATGAGATTCTTACTGGGATGAAACGATACTCCTCTAAGGTAGGAATATTGCCTAGGTTTAGAAAGCCCTTTTCCAAGTAAGAAATTCTAAACAAATACGGGTGTCAGTTACCATTTCTCTCATTTCTAATCTCTGCTGCCGAATTCGTATCTTCATTTAGCATAACCGCCAGCGGCGATTTCCCCTCTCATTTTTGACTTCCTGCGGGATTTATCAAAGAAGGATGGAACACAAACGATTAGAACCAACCAACAAGAACAAATATGCGATACCTCCTCATTCTCGTATGCTCTGCTATAACGCTGATATCCTGTAAACCGACAGCATCAGATCAAGTAGAAGCAATAGCTGTACCACGATCTACCACTTACGTGCCTACCAGGGTACTCACCCAAGGGCCGCAACACCATTGGTTTGGCTATTATGATAAATTGGAGTTTGATCCCAGTGGAAGATATGTTTTGACCGCTCAGGTTGATTTCGAAGGCCGTTCTCCCAAGCCAGATGATACCATACGGGTAGGCATGATCGACTTGAAGCAGAATGATGCCTGGAGGGAACTTGGCACCTCAGTAGCTTGGGGATGGCAACAAGGCTGCATGCTGCAATTTATCCCCGGTTCAGCCTCCAAGGTGATCTGGAATGATCGGGAAGAGGATCGTTTTGTGAGTCATATCAAAGATATCCATACCGGTGAACAACAAACCTTGCCATTCCCTATTTACACCCTTAGCCCTGATGGAAAGACTGCCTTATCTGTAGACTTTGAACGGATCAACGACCTGCGACCGGGCTATGGATATGCAGGTATCCCAGACCCAAATGAGGATCAATTAGCCCCAGAAAATGCCGGAATTTATCGCTGTGACCTAGAAACGGGAGAGAAAGAGTTGATTATTTCTATTGCTCAGATGAATGCCATGAACTTGAAGGATAGTGATGACCCCGCCTTTATAGATTTTCGCAAAGAAAAGAATTGGTTTAATCATCTGCTGTTCAATACGGATGGTTCTCGTTTTGTCTTCCTACACCGTTGGAAAACGCCATCCAATCCTAAGAGTGGGTTCAATACCTTGATGTACTCTTCCGACTTGAAGGGAGAAGATATTAGATTGGTAGATGGATCGGGATATACCTCACACTTTATCTGGAGAGATCCTGAACATCTGATGATGTGGACCAAACAAAACGAGAAAGAAGCCTTCTATGTGTTCAAGGATGATGGCTCGGATAAAGGGGCGATTATCGGTGAAGATATCATGATCTACAATGGACACAACACCTATTTGCCTGGCAATGAATGGGTGCTCAATGACACCTATCCAAAGGGCGAAGAACGCCATCAACGAGTCTATCTGTTTCATATCCCAACAAAAAAGCGAATCCCCATTGGCGATTTTTATGCCCCACCGCAATATAAAGGCGAGTGGCGCTGTGATACCCATCCTCGCTTTTCCCCGGATGGCACTAAGGTGGTGATCGATTGTCCGGTAGGAGAGACTGGAAGACAACTGGTGATGATGGATATTGCCGCAATAATTGGACAGGATTGAGCTTTGCTGAAAAGCAGAAAAAATCAGAAGAAATGAAAAAGAAACTTGTATCGAGTTCTTGGCTTGTATTGATGATTATTCTGGCCTTCCCCGTATCGCTTTTCTCGCAACAATCGCAGATCAAAGTTTTTGATACCTATCAGGGCAGAACTGGCACTTGGATGAAATACCAAAACCTCGATCAATCTTGGTACAAACACCTTCATCACTTAGCCGACCGATACCTGGATGAGAGAGCCGAGAAAGTCAATGCTTGTGAGACAAAGGAAGCTTGGCTAAAGCGAAAGAAATACCTTCAAGAACAACTGCTAGCTAGTGTGGGAGGATTACCTGAAAAAACACCTCTTCATCCAGAGGTTATCGAAATACTCGAGCGGAAAACCTTCACCGTAGAAAAACTACTATACCAATCCCTGCCTGGGTACTATGTAACAGCTTGTTTGTTTTTACCCAAGAAAAGACAGCAGCCCGCCCCGGCCGTGATCTATTGCTCAGGTCATACACGAGAAGGATTTAGGAGCCCCACTTATCAAGGCGTTATCCTGAATTTGGTAGAGAAAGGCTTTGTCGTGTTGGCTTTTGATCCTATCGGACAAGGAGAACGCTACCAGTACTTGGATGCTGAGGGTCAGCCCAACAGAGGTGGGCCAACGAATGAGCATTCCTACGCTGGCGTTCAGGCTATGTTGACCGGGGCCTCAATAGCCCGCTATATGATTAATGACGGTATCCGGGCGGTGGATTATTTGCTCAGCCGGCCAGAGGTGGACTCAAAACGGATTGGAATTACGGGACGGTCAGGCGGAGGTACTCAATCAGCCTATATTGCTGCCTTCGATTCCCGAATCTTGGCCGTGGCACCAGAGAACTACATCACCAGTTTTCGCCGGATCTGGCAATCCAACGGCCCGCAGGATGCGGAGCAAAATTTTCTTGCAGCCATGCAAAGAGGCTTAGAGCATGCTGATCTTCTAGCCATTAGGGTGCCCAAACCCACATTAGTGCTGACGACGACTAGAGATATTTTTAGTATTCAAGGAGCTAGAGAGACCCGAGCAGAAGTGGAAGAAATCTATCGCTTATATGAAGCAGAAGACCAATTACTTTGGGCAGAAGACGATGCTGGACATCAGTCTACAAAGAACAACCGAGAAGCTATGTACGGATTCTTTCAGCGAATACTTCAACTACCAGGAGACTCGACAGACCACGAGGTAGAGGTTTTCACAGAAGAAGAATTAAGAATTAGCAGGACAGGGCAGGTGCGCACAGCTGTAGAAAGCAAAGCTGTTTTTGATGTCAACAAAGAAGAATTTCTAGCCCAAGAGAAAGACACTCAGCATACTGAAGCACTGCGCTCGGCCATCCAGGAAAGCTTACAGCTAGCCCCCTCTATCTCTGAATCCCAAGCTGTTTTTACAGGCCGGATACTAAGAGATGGTTATCGGATTGAAAAATATTTCCTTGAATTCTCAGATGAACACTACCCTATACCTTTTCTACATATTCGTTCTGCTTCTGCTTCCACGGGGCTGATTGTGTTGTATCTCAATAGTCAGGGTAAGTCGGCAGCGCTTGACCCAGGCGGAGAGATTGAGCAATTACTAGAAGCAGGATTCCAGGTCGTAGCTCCAGATCTACTAAACGTAGGAGAGCTACGTTCTACTTTTAGGGGCGATTCTCACATTGAAGGAGTGGACTATAACTTGATCCTGGGGAGTAGTTTGGTCGGGACGAGCCTCCCTGCCCTGCAAGCTGAGGACCTAGTACATTTACTTGATTATTTGCAGGATAAGCGCAGCAAGTCTTCGGCTAAGGTGATAGTTATGGCAGATCGTGGACTTTGTACTCCTCTTTTGCATGTAGCTGCGATTAGGAATGATTTCAGTCATGTACTATTGAAGGAACCATTAGTGAGTCTCCAAAACCTGCTAGATACTAGGCGATATCTTCCTGAATTGTCTTACGAAATTGTGCCGAATTTACTGAATAATTATGACCTGTCAGACTTGATGAGCTCAACTCAAGCCTCTTCCCTTACTGTGATTAATCCGAGGAGTGCAGCGGGCATCCTATTGACAGAAGCAGCGGCCAAACAAGCCTATCAAAGAGTCAGGGATGTCTATGGAGAAGCGGGTTCTCAAAGGCGATTTCTCCTGAAAGTAGGTAGGGAATCAGTAGATTGGAAAGCCTTGTTTCGGTAGATGTATAGGTCTTAATCTTTTGCTCCATTATGGAGATAGGTAAGTCAATGGAACGAATTACTACCGAATTAGTGTTATAATTCCAAACGAGAATATCGGAAACCATTCCGATGATCAGTGATTACGCGCCGAACCTTTTAAAATAAGACAAAAGAAATTGTGATACTTTCTTCTTTAGGTCTGTAAAACACAGCTAAAGAGATTGATTTATTAACCCCCTAAAGCAGAATTAGTCATGAGACTGCTCAGAATACTATTATCATTGACTGTTGCTTACTTCCTACTGCAAATAATCATTGCAAAGCAGGAACCTGTGATGGAATTGACGCCAGTAGAGGTATCCGATACTTGCATCTGCTTCGAGTATTTCTATGGCAATTCTCTAGGAGAGACTGAAGCAGTTTTCCAAACTTGTGAAATAGATATTCTGGATCAGTTGGCAGACTCCAGTCTGACTGTGTTTACTTTCGAGCTTCCTTGTGCGGAGGTTTTCGCAGGTACACGGCAAGTGGATGCCATGTCACCAGAAATAGGTGTAGCTCAGGTGGATTAATTTCAGCTGTGGCAAATACCCATGCCTTATATCCGAAGTTTTAAGTAGCCATGGTTTAAGGAAACTTCGGGTATCTCGTGTCGGATGTTTTTAATACACCCTTATTACACAAGGGACTAAGAACAAGGAAAGGGCAGATAAGGCTGTATTAAGCAGCATTATCTGCCTTTTTCTTATGGATAGAGGGAGTCTGCATCAGATACCTATTGTAGCTAGCTTGATGGGGAGTTCATAAACTCGCTGTCCAATGGCCTGAAAAATGGCGTTTCCGATCGCTGCAGCTACCGGAGGAGTGCCAGCCTCCCCTCCGCCCATGGCCGGTTGGTCTGGGCGGTCGATTAGCTGTACTTCGATCGTTTCGGGACTCATCCTAAAGTCGGTGCAGGGGTAGGAGACCCAATCTGTACTGGTGACTTCCTGAGTATTAAAGGAGACAGCTTCAGATAAAGTCCATCCTATCGCCTGTACAATCGCCCCTTCAACCTGGTTTCGGAGCCCATCTGGATTGATCACTTCTCCAACGTCCACTGCTGCCCAGCATTGCTTTACTTTGATACTGCCATTGGATCTATCCACCGCCACTTGCATGGCCATGGCACAGTAGGCTGCATAATTCTTGTATCGACAAAAGGCATAGCCTAGACCTTCGCCTTCGCCAGATTGCACATCGCTAGTCATCTCATGTACGCGCTGGACCACATCCCTAGCTCTTTCATCCTCCAGGTGCTGTAGACGGAAATTGATGGGGTTTTTACCCGCTTTGCTTGCTAGTTCGTCCATGAAAGACTCGATCGCAAAGATGTTCGCAAATGCACCTAGACTACGCAAGGAGGACACTCGTAGTGGGCCATCAAAATAGTGTGCTGCCACCTGCATCGCGGGTATCTTGTAATAGGGGTCGCCATTGCGCACGCCCCCCTTCAGATAACCTCGGCTATTCATTTCGAAAGGAGAAGATAAGTGTCGAGCAGGGAGTAGGGTAGCGGCATTCTTATTCGGGCGAGTACTGTGGGAATCGGTCCAGATATCGGATTTCCAATAATTGATCTTTCCTTCTTGGTCAAGCTGAGCCTCCAGTTCCATAATCATGGCTGAGCCATAAGGCTCCCAGCGGTGCTCATCTGATCTGGACCAGCGGACTCGGATATGTTTCCCTGGCACTGCCATGGCTAAAATTGCTGCGTCAGCGGCCGCATCATCAGCTACGGTATGACCATAGCAGCCAGCACCGGGAGCGCTAATGATGTGAATCTTTTCCTCATCCAAATTCAGCAGCTTAGCAATGCCTGCTCGCATGGGATAAATCCCCTGACTATGGCTCCATATGTGTAGCAATTCGCCATCATATTGAGCAATGGCGCAGGCTGGACCAAGAGCGGCGTGCATGGTGTAGGGTTTAAAGAAACTTGCCTTAAGCATCCCTTCTTCTTCGGCCAGCATTACCCCTTCCTCTCCATGTTCTATTTTGGGTGCTGCTGCTATTTGTTTGATATGTTTCGGCAACTGATGCTGATCGGGGAACATGGCTGGTTTGGACCAAGTCGTATACTGTTCTAGCCCCCTGATCGCTACTTCTGCTTCGTATTCTGTTGCAGTTAGGACTGCTATGAAGTTTCCATTTCGTACCACCTCTAGCACGCCTTTGGCTGCTGACTGGAAGCCTGCTTCGTCAAATCGAATTAAAGTAGATTGGTAGTTCTTGGGGCGGAGCACTCGGGCGTGAAGCATCCCTGGAAAGCGAAGATCATGTATGAATGGCGCTTGCCCTCGTACCATGGCGGGAAGGTCGGCTCTCGAGATAGGCTGGCCTACGTATTGATAGGCCGATTTAGGTTTTAATTTGATTTCCAGCGGGACGTCGGATTCGATATCCTTTCCTTCCAATAATTCATAAAAGGACAGGTCCTGCCCGGCAGATCGTTTAGTAGTAATGTGTCCATTCTGAAGTCGTAAATCTTCAACTGGAACGTCCAGTTGTTCGGCAGCTAAAGCTAGAAGCTTTTCCCGAGCTGCTGCCGCCGCGTAGCGCACAGCCATGGCGCTATTTTGTATGGAACCACTACCTGCCGTGTACCCTTCGTTAGGTGTTACACCGGTTTCAGCCAAAATCACCTCTATGTTTTCCAGGTCCATGCAAAGTTCCTCGGCTGCTACTTGTCGAATGGCCGTCCGGATCCCTTGCCCCAATTCGACCTTTCCACTGAAGATTCTGACCCGACCATTCTCCAATACCTCTATCCAAGCATTGACTTGGGAGGTCCTTCGGAGGCTTCCAGGCAGTTTCTCCAGGAGGGTCTCTTCCCAGGTAATCGTCGCCGCGGAATGTGAAAGTCCATCCGCACATGCGGGTAAAAAAGGCAGGGCGACGATCAATCGCCCTGTATTTTGTAGGAATTGACGACGTGTATTAAGGCCGGTTGGTTCTCGTGTAGGCATGAGGAAGGATTTATAGTGAAGATAGGGAAAATGATCCTCACCTTCTTTACCCTACCTCCAACATCTGACTATTATACAACTCCGCATACAAGCCGCCTTGCAGCATCAATTGCGTATGATTCCCGGTCTCTACAATGCGTCCTTGGTCCATCACTACAATGCGATCCACATTGCGTAGCGTGGACAGACGGTGAGCGATAATGATCGCCGTACGCGTAGAGGCAGCCAGCGCGGCGTCGATCGCCTCCTGAATCTCCTTTTCGGCCTTGTTATCCAGCGAACTGGTTGCTTCATCAAAGACCACAATCGGGGCCGTTTCGGCTTCTAGGATAGCTCTCGCAATGGCAATCCTTTGCCGTTGCCCGCCGGAAAGTTTCACGCCGCGTTCGCCAACCAGGGTGTCGTAACCTTCTGGGGTTTCCAGGATAAACTCATGGGCTTGGGCCTTTTCTGCTGCTGCGATGATTTCGTCCATGGTGGCTTCTGGTTTGCCGTAGGCAATGTTTTCTCGCAGGCTTCTGTGAAACAAGCTCGGATCCTGTGGAACCAGGGATATCTTAGATCGTACGTAGGCTTGTGGTAAATGTCGGATATCGATGCCGTCAATGTGCACGCCTCCTTTTTGTACATCCATATGTCTTTGTAGCAGCGTAACCAAAGTGGACTTACCTGAGCCACTGGGCCCAACAATGCCTACCTTCTCACCTGCTTCTATTTGCAAATCGAAACCCGCAAATACTTTTGTGCCGCCTGGGTAGTTGAAAGACATGTCTTTAAAATGTACATGGCCGAAACGAAGTTTTCGCTGATCAAGTGTTTGGCTATCTATAATATCCGGCTGAGCACGAATGTGCTCCATGAATTTGTTGGCGTCAGCGTAAGCTTGAGTCATGGAGTTAATCATACGAGAAAAATTCCAGACTTCGTTGGAGATATTGCGTGCGTAGTACAGGATTAATACAATCGTACCGGGGCTGATGCGGCCAGTCATCCAGTAGTAGGCACCAGCTACCAAAACGAACACATCCAAAATAACCAGCATGCCGCCCTGCAAGCCATTACGCCAGCGACTCCAATATTTATTCCGCATTCTTGCCTCGTATCTTACTTCATTGCGCTTTTGAAAATGGCCTTCTTCTCTTTTTTCTGCACCAAAAGTTTTGATGGTCATGGCGTTGCTCAAGTTGTCGGCTAGGAGGCCGGTCATACTGGAGTTAAGTGCAGCAACTTTGCGTTCGTGTTTAAGTTTCCTTTTAGATACCAGGACCACGACGAGGAGATAGATCATAAACCAAATGAGGATGCCAATGGCGCCGATTGGAAAGATAAAAGCAAGAGCCACTAAGCTGCCGGTAAAGACGATGAGCCACCAAAAGAAGGTGAAGGTACCGTGGTCCATAAAGACATCGAAAGCACCACGCATTTGCCGATGATCATTGAGCAAGGCGCCAGCAAAATTGTTGACGAAGAATCTTCTTCCATGCTTTAGATAATCGCCGAACATACCATTTTCTAGATTCCGTACGGTTCCCATTCGGAAGTAGTCAAAAAACCAGTCTCCTGCTCTGTACATTAATACTCGGGTAAGCGAAAGTACCCCAACAATTACGATAAAAGAAAGTAGTTCCTGATAACGACTGGCCAGAATCTCATCTGCTATTTCATTAGAAGCCACCACCATACCGTCTACTATTTTTTGATAGTAAATGGGG
>JAHQWA010000075.1 GCA_019634045.1 Saprospiraceae bacterium | reverse complement strand
TTCACCATACATCTGATGACAAGCCCAGCAGACTTGTTGATAAATGGATTTACCAAGTATAGGGTCAGCGCTGGCAATAGCATCATCTTGCAACAATCGTTCATATTTTTTATACTCAATTTCCAAATTGCGTTGATCGCCGTCAATTGGCCCCCATATTTCCACGAATCCATTGCCCAATACTCTTCTCAATTGGGCAGCTATGTAAGGCGGTATTTCTTTTTTCGAAATAGCCTCATCCTGAATAGCTGTACTTAATTGTTCAGCATAAACTCTTCGTGAAGAAAGGGTCTGTAATGCTTCTTGCTTTTCTGGAGTGGATAGCAAAGCAAAATCCTCTATCAACATCTTCCCCAAATCTGCCTGTTGATAAGAGGCTATTGATCGAATAGTCGGTAACCTGAGTTCTTCTTTTTTGAATAATTTGGGAATTCTTTGGGCCAGCGCCTCATCACCTTTTGAGGCTAGATTCTGGATGGCCTTGGTTCTGTTGTCAATTCCTTGGCTTTCATCTTCCAAAAGTGCCAGCAGTTGCTTAGCAGCAGCTTCATCCCCAAACAACTGTGCAATCTGATCGGCGATGGGCTTTACGTCAACCTTTTTACTCAAATTGGGATAAACTTGTTCCCAATTATCCGGTTTCTTCTTTTCCGAACGATTTTGTAATCCATGCAGCATCCCCAAACTTAAGTCTTTTAGATTGGACTGATTGTTCATCAATGATTCGGCCAACAGGGATGATTGATTTGCATCAACGAGTCTTCGAGCTATATGTTGAGTAATTGTCGGAATGTTAGATCTTGGGACCAGTTCTCTTAGACTTCTATCTGGGTCATTGGCAATCAGTGGCTCTATTCCAAACCAAAGCATGTAAGGAATATTGGGATCAGTTTGATCTTCATCATAGGCAACAAGTTCTGCGGCTAAGTCCCATTTCTGAGAATCCTCCAGCCTTTGTAGCAGAGCCGCTAAATACAGTCGAACCACCGGGGAGCGTTCCTCCCGGCTAAGTTTTACCAATCTGTTTAAGGCCTCTTCGTCAATCTTGAAATCTTCTCCTAAAAATTGAATAGCCCAACCTCTTATATATTCATTCGTATCATCTAACAAGTCAACCAATTGGGCATTTGTCATATTCTGAGTAATAAACAATGACCAAAGAGCTCTCAACCTGATGGCCGATGTTGTTTGACTTTCTAATATGGCTTCCAATGATGAAACGGCCTTTGCACTGATTTTTTGCTGGGATCCCCGATGTTGCAAAATGACACGTGCCCGCCTAGCATGCCAACTACTTTTACGCTGTTGCAAATTCACAAGATCCTCGTCGCTCAGTTTATTCAAATCGTCATACCTTCCGGGCCATTCCTCAGCTAAGGACTGTTCAGGCATTATCCTATATACCCGTCCCGTTTCTTTATTGACTACTTCTTTTCCACAAATGTCTGCATCATGCCAATCCAGGACGTAGAGGCCGCCTTCCGGTCCAAGTTCCATACTAAATCCGATCCATTGCGCATTATTGGCATGGAGGAAGTCATCACCATGAGCGGCAACAAAACCACTTCCATTGGACTTGAGGATATCCGAAAGCACAGCATGTTCATGGATGTTGGCCATGAATAATCGACCATAGTGCTTTTCGGGGAAGGCATCCGACAAATACACTCGAGCTCCTCCATGGGCGGATCTGTGTCGATGATCCACAATAGTTTGTATGTCCTTATACACATAAGGATTAAAATGCTGGCCTCCTTGCCGGTGATAGATTCCTCCTGGGATGATATGAAACATATGGGGAATGACGCAGGCGGTGATAAATAGCTGTCCGTTTTCATCATAATCTATGCCCCAAGGATTACTGAATCCATGAGCGACTACTTCAAAGCGCTTTTTCGTAGGATGATATCTCCAGACACCCCCATTGATATCAACTCCCTCTGCTTCTAGCAAGTCTTCTGGAAACTGATCGCCATGGCGATATATTTTGCCTTTACCTTTGGGCTTTCTAATTTTTGAAGGGGTAGCAAATCCTTCCAACCCATAGAGCCATCCATCTGGGCCCCAGTGTAAACTATTAATGGTTTCATGTCGGTCACGTATACCCCATCCGGTCAATAATACCTCTATATCATCTGTGTCCGCTCTATCATCTTTATCTTTGTCAGGAACGAACAACAAATAAGGAGGTGCACCTAGGTATATGCCATCAAACCCTACGGCTATAGCTGCTGGAAACGGAATTCCTTCCAAAAAAACGGTTTGCTTATCTGCGACACCATCTTTATCGTTGTCCTCCAAAATTAATATTTTACTATCACCCGAGTTGGCGAAGCCATATCCCCTGGATTCATAATCACGATTCTCCGCAATCCACATCCTTCCGCGATCATCCCAACAAAATGCCATAGGTTGCGTAATCATAGGTTCCGAAGCAAAGGCATTCACTGTAAAGCCATCGTGTAAAGTCATCTCTGCTACCGCTTCTTCAGCATTCAAAAATTTCGCGTCTCTACCCTCTTCTTGAGCTATACCCCAAAGAGAAGCCGTATTATACATGCCGTGATCTCCAACATAATCAGCCCATAATTCATCCAACGTGATGTCATCGAATGCTCCCTCGTAAGCCACTAGTTGGTGTCGAAAGCTTAAAGTCTCTCCCTGCAAAATTTGAATATCCTTATCTCTGGTCGGCACTGGTCCCACCCCCAACTGTCCGTCCACTCGCCAATGGTTTGGAAATCCCAGATTATCGGGATGATCGAAAATCGCTATATGGCCTTGCTCTTCCATGCCGTCAACATTCATTCCGATATCAACCCAAATGGCCCTTTGTCCTTCGGCTCTTTCATTGACTTGTCGTGCATTATTAATAGCTTTACCCTCTGTATCTTCAGTCCATGGCATCCGCACAAATAAGCCTCCATATTCAAATTTATTAAGTGTTATATCCATCAGCGCCTTCCCAATCCAATCCAATTTCAAAATGGCTTTATTGTCTATCATCGAATAAGTCCAAGTTTGCTCTTCTTCCATAATTGGGGTGCCAGCCGCATCTAACATGTGGTAAATTGATTTCCACTTCAATTCTTCCCCTTCTTCTTTTAACAACTCAGAACCAACTTTTTTCCAGTGTCCATTTTCGGGATTGTGGAAATAGTCTGCTCCTATTTTCTCCCTCATCTCATCAGACTTATCTTTGCGATAGAACCATTCCTTTAACTCCTCATCAGATGCTCCCGATCCGTTTACTCGGGTTAGCCCCCAATAGATGCCCGTTTGATGTTTATGATGACCCGGACTAAATTGAGTCAAAGAGACCTGGGACCTTGGACTAATCCAAGGGTGTATATAAGGTCTGTGGTTTTCTTGGACCACTTGAGTGAGCAAAACGGCTTCGGTTTCTCCAGCTAACACCTGAATTTGATCGACTGTTTCTTGAAGTTTGAAATGCGTATTAACGCTAGTATTAGGCTCGGAAGTCTGATTTGTACACTGCGTTGCAAGAATGACAATCGCACCTACAACTATGCGAAAAAGGAATGGCTTAATCATGTCATAAATTAGTAATTTCTATAGACCCGACCAAATATGACGAGTCATTATATGATACTAAAATTTGACCTTGTAAATTATGCCACCAAATTCCGATAAAGGTTCATTAATTTCTTGGCAGAACTGAATCCTTCAAAATTGTTAAGGTGATTCTGTCCAAGATCAGCCAAGGTCTTGCGCAGTTCTTGATCTCTCAAAAGAGTAGTCATTTTTTGGGTGAGATCAGCAATGCTATCTGGATCGGCATAAAGAGCACCTTGTTCAGCTGCTTCTGGCATTGAACTAACTTTGGTTGTAATAACTGGTGTGTTCATTTTTAATGATTCCACGATCGGCAACCCAAAGCCTTCGTATTTAGATGGATACAATGTGAACATCGCTTCATGATACAAGGTTGGTAAATCCTCAAGGGCTACATAGCCCAAATTTATGGTGGATTCGACAATATTATTTTCTGCTATCCACGACTGCACCTGACCGCTTCGATCAACTCCCGATACCAAAAGAATTAGTGGTACTTTATCCGCATCCGGTATCTGGCTAAAAGCACGAAGAACGTTGAATAAATTTTTTCTGGTAAGTAGGCCTCCTGAATATAATATATACTGATCCGGCAATTCATACTTATGCCTCACTGACTGAATAAAATCATGTTTGGGCAACCGGTCAAAAAGGAGGTCAACTGAAGGGTATATAACGGAAACTTTCGCTCCCTCAACATCAAAAACATTTCGGACATCACGTTCCGTACTCTTACTAATAGTTACTATGTGATCGGCCTGTTGACAAGCATATCGACACTTGTATTGATAAATTTTTCGATCAATCCACGGGAAGTCTTTTGGAAAGTGATGATAAATCAAATCACAAATTGTAACAACTGATTTCACTCTTGTCGAAGCAATACCTTGAGGTAATTCATGGCTCAGGCCATGGTAGACATCTAGACCATCAAACTGTTTGGTCATGCCGCTACTGCGCCATAAGAATTTATTTTTGGGAGTTATGACCTCGACATTAGACCTTTGAATCAAGTTTTCCACCTTTGGTTGGCCATGAGGATTAGTGACAAACAGACGAAAGGTGTCATCAGGGAAATGTTTGCTTAAGTTATCGATCAGTGTCCGACTGTAGTTGCCAAGTCCCGAAGTATTATGGAAAAATCTTTTAGCATCGTACCCGATGATCATATGGAAAACTTATAAATAAAACCCCAAAGATAACTCTTTGAGGTTTTAATTAAAAAGTTAGTTGTCTGAGTAATAGCTACGCCTCGGCGAGGGCGGCATTATAATCATTTACCAGTTTCTTTTGAATATCATGAGGTACTGGTGAATACTCAGCAAATTGTCGTTTGAACTTAGCTCTTCCTTGAGAAATGGACCTGAGTGTAGCCGAATACTTGTAGAGTTCCATCAAGGGCACCTTAGCCATAATCTTCTGATAATGTCCTTCTGAGTCCATTCCTTGAATGATGGCCCTTCGAGTTTGTAAATCACTCATTACATCTCCCATCAC
>JAHQWA010000074.1 GCA_019634045.1 Saprospiraceae bacterium | reverse complement strand
GGTACCAGCAGGTTTCGAATCCATTTGATGGACAGTAAGCAATTAGATACCATTGCTTCCCTCTCTAGTGATGATGGTATAGCCGCCGTCAATATCTCTTGGCAAAAAGAGGGGAAACTAAATAGAACTGATTTTTTCAAACAATACCTGCAAGAAAGGATTCAACAGCTGGCTCAAAGTGCCAATGAAGACCTCACTGGTCTCGCTGTCTTCATCTCCGGTATGGCTTCGTCTTCCATCGGCATGCTAGAGCTCCCTTATGCCGAATTACCATTTTCTATCAAAGGTGAAGACATGGTGTATCATAAACTGTCGGCTACTAAGGAAAGTCCGCATGATATCTACCTGCTTTCAGGATTAGCCAGCGCCACAGATGTTATGCGCGGGGAGGAAATGCAAGTCATCGGATTGCAAAACACGATTCGAACTAAAAAAGCATTGGTCATCCTTCCAGGAACTCATTCTAAGCATATTAGGGTGGAAGCAGGTAAAGTTCAGGACTTCTCTACCTTCATGACTGGCGAAATGTTCGCTACTACGGCCAAGTCGACGATACTATCACATTCCGTTCGTTCAGCCATTATTGATCAAAAACGATTATTCGAGGCTTTTAAAGAAGGGGTAGATTGTGTCAATCAAAAGGGATATTTAAGTGCGCTCTTTAAAGTAAGAACAAGGACCCTACTTAGTGATAAAGACAAGGAACAAAACTTCGCTTTCCTGAGTGGAGTTCACCTTGGAGAAGAATTGCGCCACTTGGGCAAACTGGACCCTACTACGGAGCTTATCATTTGTGCTAATTCTAATCTAGCGTTTTTATACAGAATGGCCTTACATACCTTGGACATAAAGCTCAATAGTTATGTGATTCCAGATAAACTATCCAAACTCGCCACGGCTTATGGCCACCTAGCTCTAGCTCACCATTTAAGAGTTGATTAAAATCACCTTTCTTCCTGACAAACGACAACTCCTGATCAATCCAGGCTAAGTACTTTTGAAGTGTAGGATAATCATAAGGTTATCTAGGACTTCAAAAAGATTGACTATGAAAATCATTATTCATGCGCCTTGGGAGGTCAATGCTGTGATGCAAGAATTGATCCAACAGAAAGTCGAAAGGCTTTTAAAGTATGAGAGCCATATCCAAAAGGCTGACGTTTACCTGAAAAATGGACAAGGGGAAAGCATTGCTGATAAGAATGTAGAAATTCGGCTCAAGACCAATTACAGCGAAGTTTTCGCTCAAGATACCGCAGCGGAACTTGAGGTGGCTCTAGCGGAAGCCGTTGCAAAGGCCAAGAGACAATTGATCAAGCGGAAAGGAAAACTTCAAGCGCACCATTAAACCGGCCTTGAAAGAATTGGTTCACACTATCCAAAAATTCTGACATGAATACCAAAGCTCCCATTTCTTCGATTATGACTTCTAGCGTGATTACTATCTCTCCTGACGACAAGGTCTTGGTCGCAAAGGAAACTTTCGATCTCAACAAGATACATCACTTACCCGTACTGGAAGATGAAAAGCTAGTTGGCATCTTAAGTAGTTCTGATCTCTTGTATTTCCTGCGATATCTCGATAAAGATAGTCAAGAACCGTATTTGAACGATCTTCGCTTGAAAAACTATAAGGTTGGAGAAATAATGCAAACCAATTTGGCCACCGTAGACCAGGAGGATTCCATACGATCTATCCTGGAAGTCTTCAGCCAAAACGTCTTTCACGCGCTGCCGGTGACGAAGAACGGAGAGCTAGTGGGGATCGTGACAACACAAGATATAGTGAAGGCCTTGCTCCAAGAGGAGGCTGAAACTGCCGCTTAAGCATAGCACAAAGATGTAACCCGATACTAATAGTTTGCCCTAGATTTCTTTTTTTTGTGGCAAAATGAATGGTATGCGGTCATCGGACGAACTTATCGATCTTCTTAATCTAGAAAGCATAGAAGAGAACATTTTCAGGGGGCAGAATTATCTAGCTCCCTGGAAAAGAGTCTTTGGAGGGCAGGTATTAGCACAAGCGTTGCATGCCGCCTATAATACAGTTCCTGAAGATCGCTTTGCGCATTCTCTCCACGCCTACTTTATTCTGGCAGGAGATATAGAACAACCGATCATCTATGATGTCGAAAGAATCCGTGACGGAGGAAGCTTTACGACCCGTCGGATTGTGGCGATACAGAAGGGCAGAGCCATTTTTAATGCTGCTGTCTCTTTCCAGCTTCGTCAGGACGGTTTAGACCACCAAGTCCGCATGCCTAATGTCCCGCCTCCGGAAGCCTTGGTATCTGATGAGAAGGCCCTGGCCCATTTGAAAGAATCGAACCCAGCATTATTCAAGCGATTTTACCAAGAACGCCCAATTGAGTTCAGACAAGTGGAAAAGACCGATCCAGTGAATCCCAAAAAAAGCCGCCCATTTCGGCATGTCTGGTTCAAAGCTAAAGGAACCCTGCCAGACGAGGTTAGAGTTCACCAGGAAGTATTGGCATATGCCTCAGATTATAACTTACTCATTACCGCTAGTTTTCCACATCTAGAACAAGTAAAAAGACAAGATCTTTTCTTTGCTAGCCTAGATCATGCCATGTGGTTCCACCGATCCTTCCGAGCTGATGAATGGCTGCTGTATGCCTTGGACAGCCCAAGCGCTTCGAATAGCCGTGGATTTACTCGTGGGAATATCTTTAATCAAGATGGAGACCTTGTAGCATCTGTAGTACAAGAAGGTTTAATTCGGACCAAACGTACGGTGAAGTCTTAGTGCTAAGCGTAAGTATTGCATTATATTAGAAAAATTAACATTCTTTCTAGACTAGTATTGAAACAAAACATTAGAATTTATTGTATATATTACTTAACTAATCTATTGTAGACAGAGACAAGCTGATACGCCTTACTCGTGAATTAGGATAAAGCAAAACACTGCACTGAACGACCACCCATTTAACTCTTTTGCTTAATTCATTAGTTATAAAACAAATTTACGATGGCTACTCTGACGCAAGCCCTTCCCATTGCGAAATCTCGTTTTACCCAACCTATCCAGGAATTTAGCAAGCATTGGAAAAATCGCATAGCGTACTGGAACAAGGAAGCTAGTTTCATTTTCGACTTAGTGGATTTGCACTGCGATATCCAACAGTTTTCGGTTAGTAGTAGAAAAGCCAGGTATCAAATGGGTATTCTAATTGAGGAAGATTTTCCTGCACTCGTGCAGAAAATCAATGAATTGAATACCGATATACCGAAGGCTGGAAGTGGGCAATTTCGAGATCAGCTTAGACAGAAATTGATCCGATTGGAGCAGAAATACAATTTGCTAAAGTTAGTTTTGCTGGAAGTAGCAGCGACAGGAATCCCGTTGAGGTTGGGATAGGATGTACTTTACAAGATGACGTTCCGCTTAAAGGCGCAGCCCAGCTCAATCATTGAATTGGTCTTGGCTACGCCCGGAATATTATCGATCTTATCGTACAAGATACTACGCATATGCTCATTACTCTTGGCCAGTATTCTTAGATACAAGGTGTAAGACCCGGTAATGAAGTAGCATTCCGATACTTCTGGGATATCCTTCAAAGCCTCAATGATCCGATTGGTATCATGATCCTTCTCCAAAGTCAGGCCAGTAAAGGCTCCCCATTCAAATCCCATTTTCTTTTCATCTAATACCGGACGGATTCCAGCCACAATGCCTTGGTCGATCAATTTGTTGACTCTTTGATGAACCATTGTATTGGAAATACCTAATTCGGCAGCTATTGTGGAAAAAGCTACCCTGCCATCTTTTTCCAATCGTTTCAGAATTTTAGTATCGTATCGATCCATTGCGATCCCTTTTAAGTCAAAAAATACATTATAAGTCAAAAAAAGAATAATTTGACTCAATTTGCAAAAATAAAAGTCAATAACTTTCTTTTTTCTTGATTTAAAGGAATATAGGCTTTAGATTTACTTCATAAGCTTCAGTCTTAACCAACCAAATTGCCAGTCGGGATAAAATCGACTGGCTTTCATTTTTACAACCTATCAATTCACCACTGTATGATGCAAAATGTCCTAACGAATCCGAACCTAACCAAAACGGATACTTTGATTGCTAAAGAAAGTCGCTACGGAGCACACAATTACCATCCATTACCCGTGGTATTGGAAAAAGGGGAAGGCGTGTTCCTTTGGGATGTAGAAGGTAAGCGTTACTATGATTTCTTATCTGCTTATTCTGCTGTTAATCAGGGACATTGTCACCCAAAGATCATTCAAGCCCTGAAAAATCAGGCGGATCGCTTAACCCTGACTTCCAGGGCTTTTCACAGCGATAAATTGGGCGATTTTGAGCAATTCCTATGCGAACTATTCCACTTTGACAAAGCCCTACCCATGAATTCTGGGGTAGAGGCAGTCGAAACGGCGATGAAGTTATGCCGAAAGTGGGCTTATGAAGTTAAAGGGACCGCTGAAAACCAAGCTAAGATTCTATTTGCGTCCGGAAATTTCCATGGCCGCACCTTGTCCGTGATTTCTGCCTCCAATGATCCTTCTAGCCGTACAGGCTTTGGACCCTACATGAGTGGGATTGGTATGGTACCCTATAATGATCTAGCTGCGCTAGAACAGGCCCTGGCATCCGATGAAACGATTGCTGGATTTATCGTGGAACCGATCCAAGGAGAGGCTGGGGTAGTGGTACCCGATGATGCCTACTTGAGTGGTGCTGCAGCATTATGTAAGCAACACAATGTCCTATTCGTTGCGGATGAGATTCAAACAGGCATTGCTAGAACTGGCAAAATGTTGGCCGTCGATCATGTTGGGGTTAAGCCAGATATTTTGATTCTTGGAAAAGCCTTGTCAGGGGGCGTACTCCCTGTTTCTGCGGTCTTGGCCAATGATGAGATCATGCTGACGATCAAGCCAGGCGAGCACGGTTCTACTTATGGCGGTAATCCATTGGCCTGTGCCGTAGCCAAGGCAGCGATGCAGGTGGTACTAGAGGAAAAATTGTCCGAGAAAGCTGAAGTATTGGGAGAACAATTCCGGGAAGGACTGAGAGATATATCTACCAGAAATCCATTGATCCGTATTGTTAGGGGGAAAGGCTTACTGAATGCAATTGTGATTGATACGGACGAGGATTCACCAATGGCGTGGAATATCTGCCTGAAATTCAGAGATAATGGCCTCTTGGCCAAACCTACGCATGGCAATAAGATCCGTTTGGCACCACCTTTGGTGATCACCGCAGAACAGATCAAAGACTGTCTTGATATTATTGAGAAATCTTTGGCGGAATTCGCCAAATAAGGAAAGATATAGAATACCCCGAGTTTTCAGGAATTTTAACCCTTCTAGAAAACTCGGGGTCAGATGTTTCAAGCTAGCTGTCCAACAAGTTCTTGGACTTCATTTTCTAGTTTAAGGATCATTTCTCCTTGATCCAGCTTGATTTTTAACACCCGATTATTGGGTTTTCCCATTCGTGTTACTTGTACGCCATTGCGGTTGATCTGAATGATCCGCTCATTAATCTCAACCACCTGACCTTGTTTCTTTGTACTGCTGTTCATCCATTGTACTTGACTTCCTTTTTCTATCATCTCTTTGCGCATTAAGTGTTTACTAAATATGTTATTTATTGATAATATATACTTCCTCAGTTTTTGATTTGTTGCAAATACTTATCTAAAAAAGTACAATATGGAAGTATAATTGTTGGTTCTTGTCACTTAAGACGACAAATAGATCAAAAAGTAATGAATCTGTCAGAAATTAATTGCTGAAATTGTGCTGGCAGGCTAGGGGAGTGGGGTAGTCAGGGAATCGCAAATCCAATAAAAACAAGCCATTAGGCCAATGCTTGTTTTTCATCGAAAGAAACTAAAGAAAATCGAAGTTCATCGCCGGGCTTAAGCTGAGCCAATACGTCCAGATCTTGGCCAATGACATTGGCAATTCTATAGTAGCCGCCTGTAGTCTGCGCATCGGCTAATAAAATAATCGGTTGCCCAGCACTGGTAATTTGGATGGTTCCCGGGATGATACCAGATGAGATCAACTCCTCATTAGGAGCAAAAGAAGTGAGCTTTTCTTGCAGTCGGTATCCCATGCGGTTAGAATCGGGACTAATTCGGTAACTCTGGCCAAAGAACTCCCCGATGGTAAATCTAGAAAAACGATGAAACTCAGGCCCCGGAAGCACGCGAATCGATGGCGATGAATTAGTTAAGGGGGTAACTTCTGAAGTCTGTGTAATTGGCTTTTTAGATTCGTTCCTGACTTTTATCCAGGTCCCTTTCTGCATAATGCTGGCTGGCGTGAGCGCGGCTCCATTCTGCGAAATCGCACTTTTGCTCGACAACCAGCTGGGAATTTCCCATTTTCCGCGAACGCCTAGATACGCACGACATCCCTCTACCGGGCGCCCAAATTGTAGCACATCATTGTCCGAGACGCGGAAGGCTTGGCCGTTAGGACAGGCTACACCATTTAGCGTAGCGCTCAAGTTGGCACCGGCTATGGCCATCACACCTTCACCTTCGAATTGAATCTTCGGCCCCATCAAGGTGATTTCTAACACTGGACTATCCAAAGAGTTGCCTACCAGGCGATTTGCCAAAGCTGCGGCGCCCTGATCTAAGGCACCCGAAGTCGGTACACCAAATGCTTGATAACCAAATCTTCCCTGATCCTGGATGGTGGTAAAGAGACCAGCTTTTAGAAAGTGTAATGCTACATAGCTAGACATAAGTAACCTTCAATTCATATTTATTTTCCTGGACTTGTTCTTCTATCTGCTGAAATTGCGATAGACTGACCGGTTTGAACCTAACCCTATCTCCAGCTCGAAACAAGAAAGGTTCTGCTTTTTCCGGGAGGATGAGGGGGAGAGGGGTCCGCCCGATGATGTTCCAACCACCAGGCGCTTCACTGGGGTAAATTCCAGTTTGAGCTCCGGCAATGGCCACCGATTGTTGAGGCACCCGCAATCTTGGGTCACTTCTACGTTTGCAGTGCAACCGCTCAGGGAGTTTTCCCATGTAGACAAAGCCAGGGAGGAATCCCAACATATACACCCGGTAGAGGGCTTGGGAATGCGCCGCAATCAAGGCCTCAGAGCTCAATCCTATGCTGGCACTGATTGCCTCCAAATCAAGGCCGAACTTGCTGTCATAGCAGACCGGAATCTCAATCTGTCTAAGATCTGCCTGTGTCGGGCCAGCACCTTTTTCCAATAGCTCTTCAATGCTTTTTGACAGTACGGGAAAACTAATTAAGCTCGGATTATACTGAATGGTCAAAGAGCAATAGGCTGGAATGGTATACAGCACGCTACCCGGATACTGGTCTAGCAATGCCTCGGAAAGCCCGATTACTTGCTGATTGATTTCCGCTTCAATTTTTTGTTCAAAATTGACTAGAACCCCTCGATCGCCAAATCGCTTAATTTCAACCATGGGTAAAGCCTACTTTGGTTATCTTTTCCTGCTCCAACTTTTGATCAATGGTTTGTAGCACAGCAACGGCTGCCGGGTTATCTCCATGGATACAAATGCTTTGTGCTTCTAGCGGCCAGTATTCTCCTTCATAGGTTTCAACTCGCTGCTGTAAAACGATATCAACCACCTGCTGAGCCGCCTCTTCTGCAGATTCTATAACTGCTCCAATTGCTGAACGAGATCTTAGGCGACCATCCTTCATATACTTCCGATCAGCAAATGCCTCCGCTACGAATGGGATTTGCTGCTCTGCTGCCAATTCCTGAATGGGGCTTCCAGCCAAGCCCATGAGGTACAAAGAATCATCCACTTCCTGGATCGCTTTGATGATAGCCATGGCTTCTCTAGCTTCATGCGCAGCGGTATTGTATAAAGCCCCATGTGGCTTCACATACTGCAGGCGCCCACCAAGGCTTTCTACCATACCCTTTATAGCTGAGATTTGATACTTGACCAGCGCCCGTAGCTCCTCTTCAGGAATTTGCATATTCCGTCGCCCGAAACCAGCTAGGTCAGGGTAGGAGGGATGTGCTCCTATTTGTACATCATAGGCCAAGGCCCCTTTAATCGTCTTTTCTATATGTAAGGGGTCACCGCCGTGGAAGCCACAAGCAATATTGCAGGATGTGATATAGGGAAAAATGGCACTATCCTTGCCAATTTTAAAATTACCATAGCTTTCGCCCATATCACAATTGATGTCGATACGTGCCATAAATTAAGGGTTATAAAATTCTTAAGATCACCGATCTAGTCTTAAAATTGTTAAATTCTGAGGGCTTCTAGAATCATTCCTGGCGATAATTGCCTAAAAAGTGCTTTCTTTGGGTCTCAATGATAAGATAAATGATGTGCGTTAAGAAACTTATGGTAATCTAACTTAAAAGTGCATTTATTAAATCTTAAACTTGGTGAAATGACATTAGTGAATAACCAACTTGTAAACAAGATCACCCCTGTTCTGATTGTCATGCTCTTTATGGGAATGACGCTCCGATCTCAACAGCTCTCTTTCGCTCTTGATCCTGCCTCTTCCATTTCTATTGAAGGCACTTCCACTTTTCACGACTGGACCGCCAAGGTTGGCGAGTTTTCTGGGACCTTATCCTTGTCCGAACCTTTCAGTGCTGACGAGGACAAGCAGTTAGCCGTAAATAAAGTTGACCTTGCTTTTCAAGCAGAAAGCATAGATGGTGGGCGTGGAGCCGCAATGAATAAGAAGATTAAAGCGGCGCTAAAGTCAACTGAGCATCCTGCGATCACCTTTGCGATTGCAGAAGCGCAAGTGCTAACACTTACGGAAGGTAAGCTAGCCGTAGCCGGTGCCCTGCAAATGGCAGGCGTGACTAAGGAGATAAACCTTGAGCTTGAGTCTCAGCCCAATGAAGATGGAATGATGGCCTTTACTGCTAAGTATCCCATGAAGTTATCCGCCTTCGAAATAGAACCACCCTCTGCCATGTTCGGACAAATCGTAACCGGAGACGACATTACGATTGTATTTGACCTAAAATTCTCCGCTGCAAACAATTAATACAGCTCTACTCTGGGCACAAATCTATTATACAACATGAAGTTTATACAATTTCAATGGGTAGTGCTTTTATGTGCAATAACTACCGTACAACTATATGCGCAAGAACTACCTGCTTACGATCAAAATATCCCAGGCACTGATGTGTCTTTCAAAATGACGCTAATTCCCGGTGGAAATGTCTCCCTGGGTAGTGTTAAAGACGTACCAAACAGGGAGGAAGATGAAGGGCCGCAGGTAAAGGTGAAGATTGATTCTTTTTGGATGGGAGTACATGAAGTTAGCTTTCAAGAATATTACATTTTCAGAGAAAAGAATCTGGACAAAGCGCCGGAAGGCGGAGAATGGGATGCCGATGCAGTTACTCGCCCTAGCCCCCCCTACGAAGATCCTACCTTTGGCATGGGTAAAGAAGATTTTCCAGCTGGGAGTATGACCCAATATGCTGCACTTTCTTATTGCAAATGGCTAACGGAGAAAACCGGTGTTTTTTACCGCCTTCCTACGGAAGCAGAATGGGAGTATGCTTGCAAGGCTGGTGAAACAGAAGGCGCTGCTACTGATGATTCGGCCATAGTGGATGAATTGGGCTGGCATGATGGAAACAGCGATGAAGCGTACCAGAAAATCGGCCAGAAAAAACCTAACGCTTTGGGACTCTATGATATGCTAGGTAATGTAGGGGAATGGACCTTGGATCAATATAGCAAGGATTATTACACTAAAATCCAATCTGATGAATTGGTTGTGAATCCTTGGTTACAACCTACCCGTTTGCATCCACGTACCGTAAAAGGCGGATCTTTTTACGATGAGGCGAGTGAATTGCGCTGTTCCAACCGAATCAAATCAGACATGGATTGGAAGCGTAGAGACCCTCAATTACCTAAAAGTTTCTGGTGGAATACGGATTCGCCATTCGTTGGCTTCCGATTGGTGCGCCCGTATAAGGAGATGACTCAGGCAGAGATTGATGAATTCTGGAGTCTTACCTTAGATCAATAAATGTACTATTTACCATGGAACCTAAGAGCGGAATCCAACTTCAGTCCGGTTCCGCTCTTAAGTCGGCTCGTTCCCATACTGTTCCTTCTCCTGTCTCTAGGATCCGTCAATGGACAAGAACTTGCTAGACACACCTATACCCATTATCAAATGGGGACCCAGTTTCGACTTATCTTGTATACGGAATCAGAAACTATAGCCGATCAGCTTAGTCAGCGGGCTTTTGCCCGATTGGATGAGCTCAATCAGGCATTAAGTGATTACCTACCTGAAAGTGAATTGAATTTGCTCTGTAAAAGAGCAGGGGAGCGTTCAAAGGTAGTGGTGAGTAATGATCTTTGGGAGGTCCTCCGGATATCCCAGGACCTTGCTCGCAAATCAAAAGGGGCCTTTGATGTTAGCATAGGGGCCCTTAGTCACGTATGGAGAAAAGCCTTTAAGCAACGAGTCTTTCCCGCAGAAGCCATTGTAACAGAAGCCCGCAGAAAGGTTAATTACAAGTGGATTAAAATTAGTCGACGGAAGGCTTTGGTCCGACTTCAGCAAAAAGAAATGCAATTAGATTTTGGCGGAATAGCCAAGGGATATGCGGCAGATAAAATGGCTGAAATACTTAGAATGGAGGGGACTACTCATTTCCTGATTGACGCGGGTGGCGATTTACTGCTAGGTGCAGCTCCTCCAGGCCGAGCGGGTTGGCGAGTGGCCACCGCGCAAGCTGATGCTCCACCGGCAATCTTAAGTCATTGTGCAGTGGCTACCTCAGGGGACACTTACCAGTATTTAGAGTGGAAAGGGAAAAGGTATTCTCACATTATCGATCCCAGAACAGGATATGGTCTTGTGGATCAGCAACAAGTGACGGTCACGGCGCGCACTGCTACCTTAGCTGATGCTTTGGCTTCGACTTTAAGTGTGTTGGGAGAAACGCTTGGGGAGAAAGTGCTTCAGAAATTTCCGGGAAGCTCGGCTACCTACCAAAAAAGCAGTAAGAAATAATCAAAACTTAGCCCGAAAAGATAATACAAGATTTCGCCCCGGAGCCACCAAGCCAGAGCTATAAGGTCGATAGCGGATATCCAATATATTTTCTATTCCCGCACTAGCACTGAATTGCTCCGTGAAGGTAAGTAGTGCTCTGAAATTCAGGGTATTCCAAGCTGGAGAGAATGGCCTACCCAATTCATCTTCGGCATACATGTAGGTTTTACTTCTTTCTTCCACCGGCAGTTGCTCATAAGATTTTTCACCATTGAAAACCCAGGATAGATCCAGTTCCAATTGTTCTACTACCTTATAAGTTAGATGGGAAATACCAAAGGTAGGCGGCGCGTGACGGGAAGGGCTCGTGCTTCCATCATCTAATTCTTCTTCCCCTTCTTGAATATTAAGTTGAGTACTGAAGCCAAACCCACCGGGTAGTTTCCACTCCAGCCCAATCTGCAATCCGAACACCAGCGCTTGCGCTGCATTTTGCAAGGCTTGGACCTGACTCATTTCCCCTTGATATAAGATACTGCTGGCCCCATTCAGCGTGAAATTTCGGCGAACTAAGGCATTGTCCAATAAGGTATAGTAACCGGTAACATCAAATTTGAACCGATCTTGAATGCGCTTACTTAGGCTTAATTCGGCACTATAAACTTGTTCTGCCTTTAGATTTGGATTGGGAATCACCACTGCACCGGGCTCAGAATCGAATACTTTTCCTATATCGTCAATATTTGGCGCACGAAAACCGGTAGCCAAATTGGTACTAAGTGTCCAGCTTGCATTAGGGTGTATGACCAAACCGATGCTGCCAGAAACAGCATCATTGGTAAGTGAAGCGGTAGAAAAAGGGAAATCAAAAAAACGGGTGTCAAAATCGGCATTAATTCGATATTGATTGTATCGGATTCCCGCTTCCAAGAGTAATTTGGCTGAAAATCGCTGTTGTAGGGTCAAGTAGGCCGCGTACGATCCCCAGTTTGAATTCGGATAACGGGCGGCGGCGCTCTTCTCCTCCTGTGTCTGAATATTTTGATCTGTACCTAGCGAACGAACATCATTGTAGACCGCTTCTAAGCCATAGAGGATTTGGCTTCCTGCTCCAAAGTTTTTGAGAAAATCTAGATTGGCAGAAAGGGCCTCTACTTCTTCTTCCCGATGAAAGCGCGTATATGCCCCAAAGTCCCGATTAATCCGACTTTCAGCAAATTGTTGATGTGCTAAGCGCAGATTCATTTTGTCGTAGATTCCTCCATTAGCCTGTTGCTGTTCAATCGTCAGATTATTCATCATCCAAACCTGAGGTCCATAGCGCCATTCAGCGCTTCGTGGCAACCCATCCCGCAGCCGAATGTGTCGATCATAACGCGCATAGTCAGAAGTGGTAGAATAATGGAAGGCATAAGTCAAGTCCCAGGCCGCACTCGGCTTGAACCTCAACTTCTGCATCATGTTGATCTGATTGTAGGCCGTAGGGCGTTGGACCAGCGGATCATCATTAGTTATAATGACATCATTCGTGTCTTGTCTTTGCACATATATAGGCCGTAGATAGGACTCAGGGCCGACTGTGCCCATGCGTAGGTTATCGAAGTCAAAGTGAGAAAAACTAGACACAAAGGCCCATTTTTTCCACCCCACGTTTACATCAAAGTGGAAGGTTTGTTCCTTGTTTGCGGAAGAAAAACGACTAACTGCATTACCGCTGACCGTCGGGCCATCGCTTTCTCCTAGTTTTGCCGCTAGCGTTTGAAAGCTCATCACTCCTCCGATGGCATCACTACCGTAAATCACAGAACCTGGACCAAAGTATATTTCACTACGTTCAATAGCGAAAGGATCCAAAGAAATCACATTCTGTAAATTGCCGCTGCGGAAAATGGCCGTATTCATCCGAATGCCATCCACGGAGTACAGTAAGCGATTTGTGGAAAAACCCCGTATCATTGGAGATCCTCCTCCCAACTGGCTTTTCTGAATGAAGACTTCTCCTGAGCTGCCCAATAGATCAGCAGCGGTTTGCGGATTTTGCAAGGCTACTTCTTTAGCTGTAATGAGACTTACTTTAGCGGGAATATTTCGCTCTGCATTGCGCCACCGGGTGGCAGATACGACGATCTGGTCTAATAAATAGTTGTCTGGAGGCAGCAGGATTTGAAATTGTTGATGGGCTAGTTCGTCGAAACTTAGCCTTACCTCTTCATATCCGATGGTACGGATAGTGATATCGTTGGCTGCCTGAAAATCAGTAAGATTAGCCTGACCATTGAGGTCGGTTATAGTGAAAGCATTCTTAGCCTGGCTACTGATCGTAGCCTGAACCAGTGGAAGTCCAGTGTCCTTTCCTTTTACAGTGATTACTTGCCCACCTACAGTACTATGCAGACCCACAAAACAAAATAGTAGTAGATATACTCTGTGGGTAAAAATAGCCATCAGGGGGAAAAGCCATTTTTCCTTCATCGTCGCCAATTGGAGGAGAAGCCGGTGTGGTAGATTTTGACCTCTCGAGTTTCAAAGCTCGCTATTATTTCATCTGTAGTAGCAACAGATACATGACCAAGTCGGATTCAAGATCTTTCCTAGACTATGATTTTGTTGTAGCTTTCGCAGATATAAGCGTATGACCCAATTCCCAGCATTGAATCATACGCTTACAGCAACAAAAACCTCGCCACTTCAAGACGAAAGTAAATATTTATTTCTTTTTAGCAGGTTTAGGATAGGCCGGAGGGGTGATTTTGTCCGCTTTGGACTGTCCCAATCGACTCAATGCCTCTTCAACAGCCTTTTCCAATTGCACATCCCTTCCTTCGGACCATGATTTTGCATCCTGATACACCTCGATATCAGGACCAACTCCTTCATTTTCTGCCACCCACTTATTGTTTATCGGGTCAAACACTGCATTATCCGGCGCGGTTAAGGCACTTCCATCTACCATGGCGTAATGCACAGAAGATTTAACCAGTCCTCCCCAGGTTCGCGCTCCGATTAGCGGCCCAGCATTTTGCTGGCGGAAAACCCAAGGGAAGAAGTCTCCTCCCGAACCGGCTAGCTCATTGATCAAGAGCACCTTTGGTCCCAATATACCAGCTGGTAGGCGCATGGCCGCACCATTTGGTACTTCATTGGTAATGGCCGCTCGCAATTTCCGGGTCATTAGATCAACCATGTAGTCATCTAGCAAACCACCGCCATTGTATCGTTCGTCAATGACCGCACCTTCTTTATCTTGCTGGGCAAAGAAGTATCTGTTGAAAGACACATAGCCAGGAATGGAGGTATTCGGCACCCAGATATAAGCGAGTCGTCCGCCAGAAAGCTCTTCTACTTTACGTCGATTATCTTCAACCCAGGCTCGCTGCCGAAGGGCATTCTCACTACGAATAGGTTCTACCGTTTCTTTCCAGGCCCCGTCCATGGAAGGCGCGCTGTTGATGTGTAGAATAACTTGCCGCCCTGCCATTCCATCAAGAAATTCGTAAGGGTTATCATCCGCAGATAAAGGAACCCCATCAATGCCTACCAAATAATGCCCTTCTTCCACTTTCATTTTGGGGCGATCCAAGGGGGCTCGCAATCTAGGATTCCAGCTTTCAGTAGTATAGATACGCTTAATCCGCCATCGACCATTTTCGGCAGCAAGATCTGCTCCCAATAGACCGACCCTAGAGGTGTCTACGGCAGGAAAATCGCCACCAAACACAAAACTGTGCCCTACTGATAGTTCTCCATTCACCTGATCAAGGATATAACGCAAGTCAGCTCTATGTCGAACAAAAGGAATCAGCGGTGCATATCGCTCCTTGACCTTATTCCAATCCCTACCATGCATATTAGGATCGTAAAAGAAGTCTCGTTCATAGCGCCAAGCCTCATTAAATATTTGCTCCCATTCGGCTAAGCGATCCAACTTCATGCGGAGTCTAGGTCTGATGGTCGTACCTCCTTTACCTGGAGGCTTAGCGGTGTCCACGATTTTGAGACTACCTCTGGCTCTTACGATCATTTTCTTGCCGTCTGCACTGATGGCTAGGTTTCTTACGCCGCCGACGAAGGTGCTTAGCTTTTTACTTTTAAGGTCAAATTTCTTTAAGGTAATTCCTGGGGTATTCTCTACCCGCTCACCGATAAAGACCGAACCTTTAGGCCCCATCACCGTAAATCGATAATTATTGACCGGAATGGGTAAAGCTAAGGTTCTTCTATCCAGGCGATCCCAGTCAATTTTGACGGTATCAACCGCTGCTGCCTTTTTACCGCCAGGAGTCTTCTTAGGCCCTTCTTTTTTGGTTTCTCCTGTATCCGTTTTTTCTTGCTTCTTCTCGTCTTTCTTTTCCTCTTTCTTGACGGGTTCTTCATCGCTCTTTGGTGCGAAAGGACTATTGTCACTTTCCCGTAGCACAACAACATAGGCCCCGTATTCTGGGGATGATCCCATTGCGCTAGTATTAGCCCAGCCCGATCCTAAGGCCACATCAGTACTAGCCAAGAAATAGAGGTGCTTGCCTCCTCGGTCCCAGCTTGGCGCAAAAGCATCCGCCATCGGATCGGTGATGACCTTTGTCTCATTACTTTCTACAGACCACACCATCACCCGCCGAAAGTTATTGCTGGCTGTTTTGGCGTAGGTGAGCCACTTCGAATCAGGTGACCATTGGGGCGTGAGCGATCCTCTTTCAATATTGATGCCACCTACATCGATCGTCTTCACATTGCCATTATCCACTTCCAGTACGCGAATGCGAACATCATCATCCACAAAGCTGATGTATTTGCCATCAGGGGACCAACTTGGGTTCCAAACCATTTTGGACACTCCCAAATCCACAGATTTCGCGTCGCCCATTCCATCTTGAGCCGTCAACATTAGAGTGTACTTACCACTTTTATCTGAAAACCAGGCCACTTGATCTCCTTTTGGGGACCAAATGGGGGAACGATCTGCTGCTCCTGAACTCTTGGTTAAATTGCGAGGAGCACCGTCCTTGGCCGGGATGGTAAAGATCTCGCCACGTGCCTCGACCAAGGCTCTTTTGCCCGTCGGAGAGAGGGACAAGGAACGGACACGTCCAGTAACATCTTCCCAGCGTGTGGCTGCCCAAGGATAATCGCCAACGACTTCTATAGTAAGTTGCTTACTTTTTCCTTGACCAACTGGTAAGGTGTGTAAATACCCATCTCTTTCGAAGGCGAGTACGCCACCTTTGCCTGTCAGGGATTTTATATCAGACCCTTTGAAGCGCGTAACTTGTTTTAGATCCTTTGTCTTGGTATCATACGACCAAATGTTACTCACCCAATCTCGATCACTGAGAAAATAAACCTTATCTCCCATCCAAATCGGCTGGACATCGGTGGTTCGCTGATCATTGGGGATTTTTTCTTCTGTTAGGTCATTTAGGTTCAATATCACCAGAGGGGTGTTTTGCCCGCCTCGATAGGCTCGCCATTCCACATCCCAACGTCGCATACGATCTATTGCGATTTGGTTCCCACTTGCATGAAAACTGCCGTCATTCGCCCAAGGGGCCGGTAGCATTTCTGAAGGACCGCCCTCAGGACTCACCTTCCAAAGTCGATTAAAGTTTCCGGGAGCGCTTTCGCGACGGCTAGCATATACAATATGCTTCCCATCGGGAGTCCAAGTGCGAACAGTAGCTGCAGCGGGATAATAGCTTAGCCGTTTAGGCATGCCTCCTTCAGAAGAAACTACATAGACGGAGGAACTTCCCGCACGATTAGAAGTAAAAGCGATCCATTTTCCATCCGGAGAAAAGGTAGGATTAGACTCTATTGCTGCTGTACTTGTCAAGCGAGTAGCCTTGCCACCAGCAATGTCACTAATCCAGATGTCACTGGCATAAGTGAAAGCAATCTTGTTTTGACTAATGGTCGGTTGTCGGAGCAGGCGAGTGCCTTGTGATTGTCCAAAGATAGGTAGACATAATAGAGCTAGGCAGAGAACCCAACAGCTTTTGGGTTCTCTGAAACAAGTCAGGGCTTGATTCATACGTTAATGAGTGTATTCTAAGTTAACTAATGTATGTACAGGTTCTAATTATCATTGAAGGCAGCAGCTACAGCATTCTGCATTTTAGCTAAACCAGTTTTAGCTACCTCTTCTACCGGCTGGGCCCAATATTCTCGATTAAATAATTCCAAAGACAGTACGGTGGTCCCCTCTTTTTTATACAAGTCTTGCAAGATCTGATCCATAGGCGCCACCCCATCTCCTGGATACACCCGGTCTTTATCTGCTATTTCCTTCCTCGAAGGTTCCCCTGGGTAATCATTAATGTGAAAAATCTCCATTTTATCACCCCGAATCAGCTTTAAACCGTCAAAGTCTGATCCGCCTTTATATAGGTGATAGGCATCTAATAAAAGGCGTGTCTCCGGGTGCCCGCAGGCAGCGGCGACGTATAAAACTTGGCTTAATCGAAAAAGATTTTGGGAGAATCCCCATACTTCCAGCTGTGGTATCACTTCCATACTCACCCCCAGCTCAACTAAGGCTCGAAATCGCTCCGCAGCCTTGTCCAAATCCAAGCCTGGATACTTCGTTGCCCCTGCTGGCGGGGCGGCTATTCTATGGCAACCGATTTGGGCGAGCATATCCATTTCTCGCTTCGCCTGTTCCAAGGCTCGAGACCGTGTATCATTATCATCCACGATCCATTGCGCGAATCCAATAGCATCTTCCACTTTAATACCTAAGTCTCCAATACGTTTGCGTAAATCCGTCAATTTTCCACCTTCCTCTACATATTGCTGGAGCATATTAATCCAAATCTCGATTCCGTCATACCCGGTCTTAGCAGCTAGTTCTATCTGTTCTACTAGATTAAGATTGTGCCCCATAATGGTGCTAGTATTCAGGCAAAAAGTAAAACTGTGTTTTGCTGAAGAGTTGGAGGCTAGGGTATCAGGTTTAGCTTGGGTGAGACTGGGGAGTAACATGGCTGTTGTAGCCGCAGCGGTCGTCCCCAGCATTTTCCTTCTACTTAATTGTTGGTTCTTCATTTTGTTGGTTGTTCCTAGGTAGACGTACAAGGATAGATCTACCCAGGATTAGAGAAACTTTCGATTTTCCGCCTAAATATAAGTAGAAGCATTTTCAAAAGTATCTTTTGATCGCGAAAACCGGAAATGGGGATATGCTGACATGGGTGAGTTGAGTCCGGACAACAAGTTTCAACAAGACCTTCACGCAGTAAAAAATAATTATTCCTCTACCCGAAAACCCACTTTATCGATTTCTTGTCTTCATTAGTCCCCAAAAGCATAGCTTAGCCGTCATATTAGAACAGCGGCTTAACCGCTGGCATATAATTTGTATAGAATAAATTTTTTGAAAATAGAAAGCACCCAACTTATGAAAACAGTTTTAACTTTCCTCTTTTCTCTATTCCTAGTAAACTTAGGCGCGCAATCGGCTAGAATGCAAGGCCAGGTTCAAGACCCTAATGGGGAGGCCGTCATGTTTGCTAATGTAGCCTTATTTTCATCTCTAGACAGTACCCTCGTCAAAGTAGAAACCACTGATGAGAGTGGGACCTTCCGCATCCTTAATATTGAGGCCGGCCAGTATGATCTTCAAATCACCTATGTAGGGGCATCTGATCTTTGGAAGCGAGGTATCAAGCTTACGGCAGACCAGAATCTTGACCTAGAGATTTTACGCTTCCAAAGCACCGCAGTTGAGTTAACTGAGGCAACGGTAACTGCTACGCGCGCACTGGTAGAGATCAAGCCAGATCGAACTGTCTTCAATGTACAGGGAACGATCAATTCGGTAGGCTCAGATGCGATTTCATTGCTGCGCAAGGCGCCGGGTGTGACCGTGGATAACAATGATAATATCAATGTACTGGGTAGAGCCGGTGTTCTCCTTTACGTAGATGGCAAGCGCCTTCCCCTAACTGGACAAGATCTCAGCAGCTATTTGCTAAATCTTCCCGCAGAACAAATCGATCGTATTGATATCATTAGTAATCCTGGAGCTAAGTATGAAGCAGAGGGCAATGCGGGGATCATTGATATTCGTCTGAAAAAGGATAAGAACCTGGGAGCCAATGGTTCTCTCAACTCTACTTACAGTCAAGGAAGATATGGCAGAAGCAATCTTAATGCCAGTGGCAACCTTCGAAAGAAGAAACTGAATATCTATGGTTCTGCAGGTGTATCTGATGCTGCGATCTACCATAATATGGATTTTGAAAGTACCCAAAATGGCCTAGCATTGACCGAGATTGCCAGAGAAAGAAATGAATGGCAGACCTATGATTACAGAGTTGGTGTGGATTTCTTTTTACACCCTCAGCACACCTTAGGCGTTCTAGTAAGCGAACGTCAGTTGTATGGAGATCGACGTTCCTTAAGTAGAATCAGTATTGCTCCTGGAGCCACGCCAAATGCCCTCGATAGCATCCTAGTGGCTAATACCACCGCTGAAGACCAAAAGGGTCAAAACACCTACAATATTAATTATCGGTTTGACAATGCTAAGGGGCAAACTTTCAATGTCGATTTAGACTACGGAAAATACAGGAACGAAAGTGAACGTTTCCAACCTAACCAGTATTTCAATCCGGAAGAAGATCAGGTACTTACCGAAATCATCAATACTTTCGATACACCAACAGATATCGATATCTACACATTCAAGGTAGATTTCGAAGATAATTTGTGGGGCGGCCGTTTCTCCGCGGGAAGTAAATTAAGCCGTGTCGTATCAGATAATAGCTTCCTTGTGTTCGATGTATTGGATGGAGCACCATCGCGCAATGATGATCAATCTAATCGTTTTGAATATACCGAGAATGTATATGCCGGTTATGTCAATTTCAGTAGAGCTTTGGGGAAGACACTGAACTTTTCCGCTGGCTTGCGTGCGGAGCAGACCGACGCCACTGGTGACCTACAAGCCTTTCTTCCGGAAAAACAAGAACCGCCAGTGGAGCTAAACTATCTCAGCTGGTTCCCTAGTGCAGGTTTGACCTGGCAGGCTGCCCCGAAACATACCTTGGCTTTGAACTATGGACGAAGAATTAATCGCCCGGACTATAATGTCCTAAATCCTTTCAACAACCAATTGAGTCAGCTGTCATACGAAAAAGGAAATCCTTTCTTAAATCCTGAAATCGTCAACAATATCGAATTGGGGTATACGCTAGCTTATCGTTACAACTTCAAGATTGGCTATAGCAAAACGACGGATCAGATTACTCGATTGATTGCACCAGATGAGTTGGATGAGCGTTCCAATTTCATTACTTGGGAAAACCTAGCCGAACAGTCAATTTATAGCGTAAATATTAGTGCGCCCACGCAAATTACCAAAGGTTGGAGTGCCTATTTCAATGTAAGTGCTTCTCACTTAGATAATCAGGCTGACTATGGAGATGGGGCAATAGTAGATGTTCAAGCTTTTACCTATAGCATTTATCAGCAACATACCTTCAAGTTGCCAAAAGGGTTTACGGGAGAGATTTCCGGTTATTATGCCGGACCAGGTGTTTGGGGTGGTGTATTCAAGTATGAGTCGAATTGGAGCTTAGATGTTGGGTTGCAACGGAAGTTCCTACAGGATCGTCTAAATGTACGTTTAAGTGCCCAGGACTTGTTTTATCAAACCGGTTGGGATGGTGTATCCAGTTTCAATGGCTTGATTTCTGCGGGAAGTGGTCGCTGGGATAGCCGTCGGGTAAGCATAAGCCTCAGCTATCAGTTCGGTAACCAGAATGTAAAATCAAGAAAGCGGAAGACTGGTCTTGAAGACGAAGCAGGACGAGTAGCGCAATAGTTACAGTCCCTTATAAAGCCTCCTAGCCGAGCTATGATCCGAGCCTTTGCCTGATCATAGCTCGGCTTTTTATGTAGAAGGCCGGATGAGTCATTAGAAGGCATTGCACCTTGCCCAATTGTGTCAATTTTTATCTTAAAAAATGTGATAATCATGGTGCTTCCCTGTAGGCAAGTGTTATTTTCACCTCTTGAACTATTATTACAAAATCGAAATACCGACTACAGCTATCATGAAGAAAACAGTATTAGCCAGTCTCTTACTTTTCACCAGTCTTCTTCTTTTCGGTCAGTCCAAAGATTGGACCCGGCTAGAACTTGAAGATCTTTCCGCTTTCCAAAACCAAGCGGGTAATTGGAAGATTGTAGGAGATATTCTAGTGAACCCGAGGGTGGACATTCACGAAAAGCCAGAACCGCCACCGCCACCACCTACTACACAAAAGAAGAAGAAAAAAAGAAAGCGTAAAAAGCAAGCCGCACCTACTGTGGCCCCGCCACCGCCACCAAAAGCTGTGGAGACCACCGCTGGCACCGGCATCCTTCTAAATGAAAATACCGAAAGCCTAAAGGATCATTTGCTCACCACTTGGGAACACGGAGATATCCTACTGGACCTGGAAGTAATGATTCCAAAAGGGTCTAATTCTGGCATCTATTTGCAAGGGCGGTATGAGCTACAGCTTTTGGATAGCTGGGAAAAATCCACCGCCTCTTCTTATGACTTGGGAGGAATCCACCGTAACTGGGAGAAAGAAAAGGGCAAGATTTACATGGGGAAAGCTCCACTGAGCAATGCCGCAAAAGCACCTGGACTCTGGCAACACTTGACCATCGCGTTCAAGGCACCAAAGTTTAATGCTCAGGGTGAAAAGATCGCTAACGCCCGCTTCGTTTATGTTGACCTGAACGGCATTCGTATACATGAAAATGTGGCGGTGCCTTTACCCACAGGCGGTCCGATAGAAAAAAATGAGGCGGCCAAAGGACCATTAATGATTCAAGGTGATCATGGTACCGTAGCTTTCAGAAACATTCGCTACCAACAACTGCAAGAAAATGACCTTAGATTGGAAGACCTTTCTTACCAATACTATGGAGGGGAGCAGTCGAACATCGATGCATTGTACAAGGAGGAAGGAGAACGCAAAGGAGAATTAGCCGTTTTGACGGCAGAAGTCGGAGAATTAGATGATCGATTTGCCATCATGTATACGGGCCAGTTAGTGGCACCGGATAAAGGCACTTATCCCATCCGAGTGAATTATCGAGGTAGCATTCGGGTGCGTGTGGGGAATAAGGTAATCAGCAAGGACTATCAAGGAAATGGCCGGACAACTTTTAATGTACGCCTGCGAAAAGGGGCCAATGATTTCGAACTAACCTATTACAAGAATGAGCCTTGGTGGAGTCCTATGTTGGGCCTATATGACATGGGATCCTTTCCCCGACCTATCCCAGGGACTAGTGCAGTGGCTAGCGCCGCTCGCCGCAATGGTCCAATCTATGTCAAGGTAGAGGATCGGCCCAGATTACTGCGTGCTTTCTTGGACTTTGATGGAGATAGGAAACAAAGGCTCACCCACACCATCGGAGTCGGTACCGTTACGGGCACCCACTATGCTTACGATACCAAAGCCGGAAACCTAGCTTGCTCCTGGCGAGGATCCTTTGTAGACGCTACTCCCATGTGGAACAACCGGGGCGATGGCTCATTTCGGCCGAGAGGCGCGGTTAACTATCTGTTCACGGGACACTCTTTTGGTTTTTTAGTTGACGAAAACGCGGAATTCCCTGCGGGACTAGATGAGCGGGATGGCTTCAAGAATATAGGGTACGAAATAGATGGGGCAACGGGTTTACCCCGCTTTAAGTACCAATTAAAGGATATTTCGATCAGCGATTTTGTTCAACCTACTCCCACGGGGAAGGGGTTGACTAGGATGTTGGAGATCGAGAACTCTGGAACGGAAAAGCTCTGGCTTAAGTTGGCCGAAGGAAAGGAGATTATAGAAGTCGAAAAGGGCTTATATGTAGTCGATCAACGCTATTACATTTCGAGCGAAGAAATGACACAATTCAAAGTCCGTAAGCAGGGTGAAAAAACAGAGTTGCTTTGCCCGCTGGAGAGTGATTCCTTTAGTTATACTTTAAACTGGTAATAGAAAGCTGTAACATCATGAAAATCAAATATATAATATCCGTACTTTGTCTTTTACTAGCCTGTGTTGTGATAGCCCAAGATGCAGAACGATTGCCACTTGAATCCGACTATTACAAGATCGTCACCTTGCCAGTCCCGGAAGGAATCTTGCTGGAAGTGGGAGGCATGACGACTTTGGAAGATGGCCGGGTAGTACTTTGTACCCGAAGAGGAGATGTTTGGATGATTGAAAATCCAGATATGTATGAAGGGCAGGCGCCCAAATTTACTCTTTTTGCGCAGGGCTTGCACGAGCCACTGGGTTTAGCATCCAGAGACGACGCTATCTATATTGCGCAGCGAGGAGAATTAACCAAATTATCAGATGCCGATGGCGATGGAATTGCCGACCAATACCATACGGTTTTCGACTGGCCCCTTTCCGGGCACTACCACGAATATAGTTATGGACCTAAATTTATGCCAGATGGCAGTATGATTGTCACCGCTAATGTAGCCTTTGGGGACGAAGAATGGTGGCGCGGCGAAAGCCGGGTGCCCTGGAGAGGATGGGCCATGCAGATCACCGAAGATGGAGAAATGAAACCTTGGGCTACAGGCATGCGATCTCCCTGTGGCTTGGGTATTTATGATGGAGAATTCTTCTACACTGATAACCAGGGAGACTGGATGGGTTCTGGGGGGATTTGGCATGTGAAGCGTGGGAGCTTTACCGGACACCCTGCCGGTTTAAAGTGGGCAAAAGCAGAAGATTCTCCCGTGAAACTTACTGCGGAACAATTTTATGCCCAAGTTGATAAGCGCCAATTCAAGAGAAATGGCCGTTATGTTAAGCCGGACAACATCCTCAATGAAGAAAATCCAGATTTACTCTATGCGGTAAAGAAAGAGTTACCAGAGGTTCAATTGCCAGCCGTGTGGTTGCCACATGGTGTGCTTGGAATCTCTAATTCAGAAATTTTAGAAGATCAAACGGAAGGAGCCTTCGGGCCTTTTGCCGAACAGTTATTTGTAGGTGATCAAGGGCAGAGTAAGATTATGCGGGTGGCTTTGGAGAAGGTAAACGGGACCTATCAGGGTGCCGCCTTTGATTTTCGATCCGGCTTTCAGTCCGGGGTTTTACGGATGACTTGGGGCAAAGATGGCTCTATGTATGTAGGTGAAACTAACCGTGGTTGGGGTAGTGCTGGAGATCGCGCCGCAGGCTTAGAGCGCTTAATTTGGAACGGTAAAATGCCATTTGAAATGAAAACGGTTAGGGCTAAATCGGATGGCTTTGAAATCGAATTCACAGAGCAGGTCGACCCAGAATCGGCCAAGGATCTAGATAATTATGGCGGACGTAGCTATGTGTACAAGTATCATCCTGTATACGGTAGTCCAACGATCAAGACGGATAGTCTTCAGATCACCGGGGTAAAACTGAGCAAGGATGGTAAAAAGGCTTGGGTAAAGGTTGACAATTTGCGGCAGTACTATGTACACGAGTTAAGTGTTTTTGGTCTCCGAAGTGCGAAGGATAGCACTGCCGTATTACACCCTATGGCCTATTACACTTTAAATGAAATTCCGAATGGGGACGAAATGACTGCGGGAGACTGGTCGACATTCAGGTCTTCTGTATTGCGTGCTGAACAACTAAAGAAGGAGCGAAAGAAGCTGGGGGCTAAGGCTAAGAAGAAAACCAAGCCCACAGTGACAGCTCAGGTTAATAAAGTCCCAACCTACGCTGAAATTCAGCCGCTCTTGGCTAAAAACACCTGTATTGCTTGTCACCAACCCAGCAAGAGACAAGTTGGACCCGCCTATAAAGATATTGCTAAGCGTAATTACTCTGTAGAACGCATCGTGGAATTGATCTACAATCCAGAACCTAAGAATTGGCCTGGATATGCTACACCAATGGCTCCAATGCCTCAGGTACCGCGAGCAGATGCTACTAAAATTGCGCAATGGATTCGATCCTTGAAATAAGGGAATTAAGCTTTTAGAGACGATAAGAGCCCCAGCCTAGGATTGTCCTGGACTGGGGCTCTCTGATTCATGGCACCCTAAAAGGACAAAATGTCCTACTTTTATAACCTGACCTAATCACCAATTATTTGTATTAAATAGTTAAGGAACTCATGAAAAAATCCTACTCCGTCCTTACTTTCTTATTAATATCCTTTGGTCTGTTTCAAATGGACCTTTCTGGCCAGTCTCAAAGCCCCTTAACAGGTGGTGAGGCTCGATTAGCTTCCTGGAAGACTCATATGCAGATGAAGGCAAATTCTAAGTTCAAAAACTTGGAATGGCGGGCAGTGGGGCCTGAGCAGCAAGGAGGTAGGATAGAAACCATCGCTTGCCATCCCGACGAGCCCTATACCATTTATGTGGGAGCTGGTTCTGGTGGCCTCTGGAAGTCGAACAACCACGGTACCACCTGGACACCCATTTTTGATGATCAGCCTACCTTCGCCATGGGGTCCATAGCCATCGCTCCTTCTGACCCAGATGTGCTCTGGTTGGGAACAGGGGAGGTTCTGATGGCGCGCAGTTCCTATTCGGGATTGGGGGTTTTCAAATCGGTTGATGCGGGTAAATCCTGGCAACATATGGGATTAGCAGATTCATACCATATTCCCAAAGTTGTTATTGATCCTAAGGATCCCAATACCGTCTATGCAGCTGCCCTAGGACACAATTACTCTTACAACGAAGAACGCGGCGTTTTCAAAACCACGAATGGCGGCAAATCCTGGAAGAAATCCCTATATATTTCTGAAAAGGTAGGCTTTGTCGATATTGT
>JAHQWA010000073.1 GCA_019634045.1 Saprospiraceae bacterium | reverse complement strand
CTCTTCCAGCAGTTTCTCACGTAGAGTGCTTCCGTAAATTGGATTACAGGTCTCTGCACCGCTAGCCCGTTTGTGAAATCGGAAGCCTGCCTGGCGTTCGCCAGAACAGACAGGTACGAAGGCGCGCCCCCCGATTTCGACTTTCCGATTTTCGACTTTCAACCAGATTTAGCCTGGAAAACAAAAGTCAAGAATATGTATACACTTTACATAAGAAACTGCTGTTATGTTTCCTCTTCTTATTCTAGCTCCTTGGATAGGAGAGGGATAGTAGATATGTGCTTTACTTGTCCCAGCGTACAAATTTTCAGCTAATAATTTACAATTTATTGTGGTCGTCGTATTGATTTAAGGGGTTGGTAACTAAATGTTTATTGCCCCTGTTTGTGTTTTTTGTCACTGACTTTGTTGTGGTAAAGTCCTGAAAATGTCTTTGGCTGTAATAGGGTATTTGTGGCACTTTTGAGTCAACAAATAGATGTTCAATGCTTCTTACTTAAGTTGATTTGTCCTCCGCGCAGCGCACTGGTTTACGGCCGAATCCAATGCTCATTTTGCAAACAAAAGGCATCCACTTAGGACTGGAAGTATACTAAAAGGAGACCGCCGAAAATCCCATAAAGAGTAGGCACATTCTTAAAAACTTAGTAAGACATAAAATTGTATCATGAAAAGTCCAATTCAATCTTTCTTCTTCGTAGCTCTTATGTTAGTATCCTGTATTCAACTTTCTGCGCAATGCAGTAATATCAACGGCCCAAGCGCTCAGGGTGCTCCCAATACACATGTTTTTGGAAATGATACCTTTGGCCAAAGTATTCAAGGGTCATGTTTTTCTGGCAATCAAATCACAAAATTTTCCTTTTGGTCTCAAGGAAACTCTCCGACTAAAGTCCATTTAAAGATTTACGAAGGGAATTCTCAAACTGTCAGTGGCACAGTCGTTCACGAACAGAACGATATTCCGCTCCCACCTGCTAACTTTGGCGGGAAATTAACGATTGATCTTGATGAACCTGTATTTGTAAATGCAAGTAAGACCTATACTTTTGTTGTGACCATCCGCAGTTCTGGCGGTGGTAATCTCATTGCCCACGTTTCCAGCGATAAGTACTCAGGAGGATCCTTGTACTTGAAGAAAGGGGGATCTGGCGGATTCAATGCTGCTTATGATCTACGGTTTGAGGTAGAATCTACCAATGCTGCATTAGTTTGTACTGGAACTAACACAACGATCAAAGTAACTAAGGTTACTGGCCAGAATATTGAAATTACCGTTGTAAAAGGAGCTGGTAACTTTACTATTTTCCCACCTGATACAGGTGGAACTATCTTGGAATTTGATAATGTGACACATAGCCTTACAAGAGGCAACGGAGTAGGACCACAAGGCCAAGCTTCTCCTCAAATCTGGAACGTTACCCGAACAGACCCTTCCAAGCCTGCCACGATTAAATATAAGAGTAATAGCGGTCCTTGTTCCAATATGAGTTTGACACTTCTACAGTAAGAAATACAACTTTATAGATAGTAAAGTATATAAGATTTTAGCCGTAATGGCTAGTTTGGGCGACAGGAATGTCGCCCAATTTTTTGTTGATAGACCGGTATTTACGAAAATCCTTGAAGGAAAGCTTGTTATTCTTCCTAGCTAGAGAATGAAGCCATCTCTCACTCATGCCGAATAGCCTTGATAGGATTGGCCAAAGCCGTTTTTACCACCTGATAGCTCAAAGACGCTAGGGCAATGCCTAGGCTGATCAAGATTGCCCAAACAAAGATGCCATAGGTGGGCTCTGTGTGATAGGAGAACTGATCTAACCAGCCATTGATCACCCACCAAGCTAAGGGTAGCGCAATTAAGTTGGCAATAATAACCATCAAGATGAAATTCCTGCACAGCAAAACATAGATATTCATGACGGAGGCACCTAAGACCTTGCGGATACCGATTTCTTTGACCCGATAAGAGGATATGATGGCGATTAGGCCATAGAGTCCAAGTCCAGCGATAAAGATAGCCAGCCCTCCAAAAAAGGAAATGAGTCGCGAAAACTGCCGATCGCTTTCATACTGTAGATTAATGGAATCATCTAGAAAAGAAAACTGAAAAGGTAAATCCGGAGCCACTTGTGTCCAGTCTTCCTGCAGTCCAACAAGTAGCTCGTCCACCTCCTCAGCCGATCTAAGGCGCAGGATGATACTCTGCATATGTGTTCTGGGGACAGTCATGACCATGGGCTCAATAGCATCGTGCAGCGAATGCATGTGGAAATCTTTCACTACCCCCACTACCTGTCCATTTATATTGGAGTTAACCTGTAGTTCTTTTCCCAAGGGTTCGTCCCAGCCAAACACCCGCTGGGCGGACTCGTTGATAATGATACCGGTCAAGGTATCCATAGGGTGGGCATAGGAGAAGTCTCGCCCTTCAATAATTTCTAGGCCAAGCGTATTGCAATAATCGAAATACCCTCCCATCCAATGCATGGCAATGCCTTCTTCTGCTCCAGCTGGGGTGATAGGTACCGAACCGTAATCTCCGTTTATTACATCCCCCGCTGATATACTCAATACTTGTGGATGGCGACTGAATAGCTGTTTCCCCAATTGATATCGCTCCAAGAAATCGTCGGTTCTCATTTGCAAAGAGATGACTTGCTCCCTGTCAAAACCTAAATCTTTATTGCGGATAAATTCCATCTGCTGAGATACCAATAGGCTAGCTACGATTAGTCCGACAGTAATAGTAAATTGTAAGACGACCAAGACCTTGCGGATATTCATCTCAGTCGCACTCGACTTGATCTTTCCCTTTAAGACCTGCAAAGGTTTGAAACTGGATAGCAAAATCGAAGGGTAAATGGCTGATAATATCCCCAGTAGAAAAGTACCTCCAATGAGGAGGGGAATTAGAATCAGATAATCCTGATAGCTAAAATCAATTTGCCAATTCAAATAGGTAAATAAGGGATCTCGTGTCAGCTCGAATAGGAATAGGGCTAGCAATACACTAATAGTGGAGATGGCTAGAGCTTCACTGATAAACTGAACGATCAAATTGACCCTGCGGGCACCCAAGACCTTCCTCATTCCCACCTCTCCAGCCCTGCGAATGGAACGGGCCGTGCTAATGTTCATGAAATTGAAGCCTGCTACCAATAAGATCAAGAAGGCAATGGATAACAAACCATAGGTATAAGTAAGACTTCCATGCTGGTGTTCTCCAGCGTTCATCATATCCTGAGACCGGAAATAGACATCGGCTAGTGGCTGCAGTTGATACGTAGCTCGCACCGGGCGATCGGTAAACATGTGCCGACCTGCAAATTCGACCAGCTTTTGATTGAAGGCAAGAGGATCTACGCCTTCTTTCAACAGCACATAGGCATGGAAGGAAATCCATCCCCAGCTCTCTAAGGTTACCGGATATCCATAGGGTACGCGGAAGGTTTCGAAGGAGATCAGGAAATCAAAGTCTAAGTGTGTCTTTTGCGGATTTTCCTTCAGTACACCTGTGACTCGCAGTGGGGTCTCTTCATCCATTAAGATGCTTTGACCAATTGGATCTTCTTCCCCAAAATATTTTTGGGCCATTTCAGGAGTCAGAACGATGCTGTTGGGTTCCGCTAAGGCCGAGTTCGGGTCCCCTTCGGCTAAAGGGAAAGAGAACAGATGAAAGAAGTCCTCATCAGCATAGATCACATCATTTTCGTAATACTGATGCTCGCCAGCTTTGAACACTACATTGTCTGAATAACGGAGGCGGACAGCTTTTTCCACCTCTGCGTATTCTGCCGCCAGGGTTGGTGCAAAGGGAGGGCCTACTGTGGCCAAGAGGCGTCCTGTTGCACTGTGCGGTCTTTCGTCATTGATTAACCTATAGATTCTGTCTCCTTCTTCAAAGGAGGTGTCTACTTGTAATTCCCGGTGTACATATAACAGGATTACTAATGCACTGACAAAGCCCAGGCTCAAACCAACAATATTGATGCTGGCGCTGACTTTGTCCTTCCTTAGATTGCGGAAGCCAATTTTTAGGTAATTTTTTAACATGTCGAGTGAAATCCAGGTGAAATAATTGAGTCGAAATTCTTTGAAGACGGAAGGACGGAATAGTTTGAGAACTTCCTTCCGATATTTTGCGCGAGCGTATTTTATTCCATGCTCAGCCATATTCTCTTTAAGTGTCTCCTCTAAATCACCGGCTAATTCCTCATAGAATTCTGGATGGCAATACCATTTGAAAAACCGATGGAAAAACTTGGGCGGCTGGATTGGATTCCTCATGCCTATACGATTTTTAGAGAAAAATTAGGTATAGCCTTCCACATTTGATCCCTCATATCTTTGGCGGCTTTTAAGGCCACCTTCCCTTGGTTCGTAACGGTATAGTAGCGCTTTCGGCGTCCTCCGCGGATAGCACTGGCTCCGCCCATCTCGGAGGTGATCAAACCTTTTTCTTGCAATCTTGTCAGCGCAGTATGCAAGGCTCCTCTACTGCATTCTCGGTTCAATCGTTGCTTTAATTCCTTTTGGATACTCACCCCGTAGGCATTATCATCTAGCACTAGAATGGCCAGCATAACAATTTCCTGAAATTCTCCTAGATAGGTCTCCTGCATCGAAAATATATTTGTTTCTTAATCGAAGACCTTATAAAGTTAGAATTTTATTTCAATTAGAAAAAGAAAAATTTGTTGGATTAGAATTTGCGGATAATAGGTGTGAAGGCTATGTTGGCATATATAAAAGTGAGTCATTAGGTGATGCAGGGGAAGCTAACTGCACTCATTCTGGTCATCTCGCCATTCAGTTATTGGTGGTGGGGCCTAGATTGGAGGTGCGGGTGCAGTAGTCAATTAAAAGAGCCTATCCATAACGGTGTGCGGGAATCCAATGGTAAAGAAAACATCCTCGAAGGAGTGATGATTCTTTATCGATGTCTCTGTCGTTCTTCTTACCTATGTGCTTGAAGGCTAAGGAGCCGATTTTGATTTCAAGTGAAGCTGATCCTTCGTCAACTCATATCTACCTACCAAACCAATCCTTCGTCTCTAATTTGGTTCCATTGCCCTTGAGTTCTGCATGGATAATGCTAGCAGGAAAAGAATCATAGCTGTATGCTCTTTTCCTGCTAGCATTGTAAAAGGCAATCTTTGGTTCACGCTTCTTAGTGGACTATCATCTTTGATACGCCGGAGTGCCTCCCATCATTCAGGTGTAGATAGTACACTCCTGAAGGCAAGTTTTGATATTCAAAGAGTAAATTATTCTGCCCCGCTACTAGCCATTTTTGTTGTGTGTTAAGCATCCGACCGCTCGAATCTAGCAATCGAATGTTTAGATATCCATCTTTCTTGGCTTGTTGACGAAGGGTAATCCCACCATTGTTAGTAGGGTTGGGAAACAATAGGGTTTGGAGTGATTGATCACTACCCGATTCAGCAACCGAAGTGATTACTCCATTGTTCAGATACAATTTGGCGGAGGGTGTTCCTAAACCACTCGCTTCTCCTGTGATCAGGACGTCCACAAAATTATCATTATTGATATCCGCAATGGCTACAGAACTTCGATCTACGCCATCAAAGGGCGTATCGACCACTTCAGTAAAGACCCCTCCCATATTAGTATATAACTTGGCTCGACTTTTTCCGGTGATGAGTACATCCGGAGTGGAGTTATTGTCTATATCCGCGAAAGCGATTGAACTATTTTCTACCGCTTCAAATGGAGTGTCGGCTACTTCCGTGAAATCCCCTGTCCCGTCATTGGTGTACAATACTGATACTGCATCACTTTCAGCATTTTCACCAGTGATGAGCACATCGGGATAAGTATCATTGTTGACATCAGCAAAAGCGATTGAACCAAAAGCTACTTGCTCAAATGGAACGTTTGGCATTTCTGTGAAAGAACCGGTGCCATCATTGGTG
>JAHQWA010000072.1 GCA_019634045.1 Saprospiraceae bacterium | reverse complement strand
GCCCTTTGTAACGCCATCTATCAAGCCACCGGGCAACGCATCACCAAATTACCGGTGAGATTGAGTTAATCTAACTAAATGTTCAATACGCATGAAAGGCTAGCCTGATTGTTTTCGTTCATGTTTGGCCATCACCCTTTTATCCTCCAAAAGCGATCGCCAAATATGCACTTACAGTGCTAGTTTTTCATGCACTTATATCGACCATTCTTTAGTTTTCAAGTGCACGCGCCTCCCCTATTCTCGCTTGGAGATGCTTAATAAATTCGCTTCGGTTATCCGGAGAGATAAAGAGGGAATAGCCCTCTCCATGAACAATCTGGACCCCACGGAAATCCAAGGCCGGCCTGATCCCTGCGGAAGGATAGGAAGAGGGGGTGACGGACTTGATCGTTTGTAGGCGGATCTTTCCTTTGCTCCATCCACACTGATAATGCAAATACTCATCGTCCAGTCGGTAATGGGCTTTCTGGTATGCCCTGATCGTTCGGTAGCTGATAAAGAGAAATAAGCTTAACAGGACAAGCGGGACTAGGATAGTATCGGTGTTCTCTACTTTTAGTAAGGATTGTACCACCCAGTACAACAAAAACAAACAGACAACCAACGGGAATCCCACGAAAATCAATTGGAATACTAAGTGTTTAGAGGAAATGTATGTCTTGTCCATCCTGATATATTTAGACTTAACTAGGCGTTATCTTGCTTTGCCTCTTCTTCCCAAAACGCCTATGACTCTTCCGCACAATTCCAGTGCTTTTGATAAATGGTTTCAAAAGTAGCGCCCTTGATCAGGCGCCTGGGCTTCCGGATCAAGGGGCTTTTTGTGTTCTTGTCAGCTTACCATATGGTTATAATTTCTTGAGGACCATTTACAGGGCTTCAGATTACTCTGTGCTATTCTTCCAAGTTACCATTTCTTCGAATAACTCGTCCAAGCCTATCTCAGATTCACAAACCTGGCTAAAGTCCAGCCCTTTTTCCTCCATTAGATATTGGATGGCGAGTGCATATTTATAGTAAGAAAGAATTTGTTGGGTTCCATCTTCCAACTCAAAAACGGGCAAGCCTTTCTGTTCTCGCTGTTCTTCCTCGAGATACTTATCAATCTTAGCCTTTAGTCGCCCATCCTCTTTAAATGACCTGGCGATGTATTCAGCATGTCCTTCCAACTTCCAATTCAAGTTGCCCATGGTGCTTCGGATCACATAGTTGCCATCGGCCTGGTACTGGAGATTGTGCGTGAATTCGTGCGCCAGCAACCAAGTCAGGTTGAACTTCCTGACTTCCCCCTCATTGATGGTCCACTGCGTTTCGGCCGTATTCTCATCGAAATTCAGCTCGCAGTTTTTAGCAATCGTTTTATTCAAAAAAGCATAGGCAAGTGGCTGGCCGGCAAAGGGGTGAAGATTGGGGTATAGCTTATCATCATTTAAACAGAACTGAATCGACACTTCCTCATTGAATAAATCAGACTTCTTCAAAAGGTCAATGGCATCCCGAATGACGGCTTCTGTTCCCGTCCTTAAGGCTTGATTATGGTAGATGCTAATGAAATCAACCTGTGTCTTATTGGCATAGGACAAACTCGGATTAAGCAGGAGCAAAATCCACACGAAAAAACTGATTCCTAGAATTGACAGTGAACCTAGGATTACTTTTTTGAGTGTCTTAATCATGAGGTCTAAATTTAATGTGAATTATATACTTTAAATCATCTTTCTTTTATTGCATTTCTTTCTCCACAAAATTGATTGAGGGAAGCCAGTCGGTCAGGTCCTTTCCTCCTTCTGAAATCAACACTAAGTCACCAAGAGGTCCTTTAATATCGTATTGTGGATAAAATTCCAGCCCAAGTGTAGGCCAAAGGGACGCATAATGGGTCTTGTTTTTCAATAAAGTGCAAAAGCAGCCAAGAAATTGTTAGTATTACTAAGATTCCAATCATGTACTTTGCTCCGTTTAATTTAGACTAACTCCTCCATATACGCCCGAGGATGCTGAGGAACCAAAGAAGCCTCGCTTCATTCCGATTTATTGATCCGGTCAAAGATGACTATGCTTCCTGCCACTGCCACATTCAAGGAAGTCTCTCCGGGAAGGTATACCAGCTCGTGACAGCGATTCTTCAATTGGTTTGGTAGCCCATTGTCTTCGGCCCCAAGCAGGTAGATGGCCCTTGCTGGATGTTCAAAGTTCCTAATGGCTTGGGCTTTATCATCCATTTCTATACCAATCAACTGACAACTATAGGGTACGCTATCCAAGAAGGCCTCGAGTGTTTTGTATTGAAAGAGCGGAATTTTGGACCACACCTTTAGAACGTCGCTACTCTTCTTTTTGTACTTCGCTTCAATCACAAATACAAAGCTAGCACCATATACTAGAGCGGTGCGCCATAAGGTACCCAGGTTTTCTGCTGTTTTAGGTCGATAGATACCTATACCAAAGTATTGCTCCTCGGAGAGGTCCCATTTTCTTTTCATACTTACGATATTCGATTATCTTACCTACTTCTCATCTTCCAGATATGGCCGGCGAAAAGCACCTCGTCTCAGCAATACCTAGCCTGCAGGCAGGCAGGAAACGACACTTTTCTCCTCCCAATTACTCGGTAGGAAAGATACAGAAAAGGCGCTTCTTTAAGCGCCTTCCCATAATTTTAACAATCATGCTCAAGGTATCCGAATGCGTAGCAGCTTAGTATCAACCTTATTGAAAATATGAAGAGAACCTGTGTTAGCATCTAGGCTGAGAAATAGGCCAGCACTTTATTATTGAAAAAGGATAAGGCCAAAGAGATAATAGCCACTAAAATTCCGATATAGGCACCAGCAGGTATGGCAATAAGGATGTTAATTACAAACATAATTCTCGCACCTAACTGTTTACGATTTGACAAAAAATAGACCAAGATGACAAAGCTGATAATATAGGCCATACCGGTGTAGACCATCCAAATTGGGTCAAGCGTTCCAACAGTGATGTTCCTGGTGGTAAATACGTAGTAAAAAACGAAAGGTAAGACCGTCATTAAGGCATTAAGAATAAAAATGACTCTTAATGGGATTGGTTTTTTAATTGGATTGCTCGAAATTGACATGGCAAAAAATTTAGAGTGATTAACTAATTGACCATGCAAATTTGAGCAAACAGCTGTTTCTATTACCGACAAAAAAGTTCTTTATTCCGTTAATTTAGGTCAATGCCTTTTTCTGTATTCGGATGGCGTAGACCCATATTTTTGTTTAAAACCTTTTGAAAAACTATCCACGTTAGAAAAGCCACATGCAAAGCAAATATCTATAATTCTATCTTTAGAAATACGGAGTAGTTGAGCAGCTTTTTCAAGACGTTTGTTTTTGATGTAAGCGCCGGGAGTATCATTAAATACCGTCCTAAATTTTCGCTTGAAACTGGAAAGACTTAAGTTACATAGGTGAGCAAATTCTTCGATGGATAGATCTTCATAAATATTTCCATTTACAATATGCTTGAAATCATAGTTGTGTGGATTAAACATATCATGCAATAAATCACGAATATTATTGCTGTTAATCTTATACAAGAGATTGAGTAATTCCTTGACTTTTAATACGATAACTTCTTCATCTACAATTGCTGGATTATTAAAGTACAATAACAGACTTTCAACGTAGGGTTTAATCAGCTGATTTTGATTCAACAATTGAAGAGCAATAGGCTTGTTGGGTCTTTTAGCAATCAGAAACTCAGGTAGCTTGTCTTTATAGACATAGCGGATAAGGTCTGGATATAGGTGAATAGCGATAGCTTCGTTTTGGGCGCTATCCTTATTCACGTGCCAATGATTAAAGTAATTACCACATTTCATCAATATGCCATCACTTGAATGTAGATGATATTTTTGCTCAGCATCGTAAAGAGTAGCATTCCCTTTAATAGAATAGAGTAAACATGCCTCACTATCGAGTCGCTCTTTCAATCTCAATGGTGGGGTAAAAATCACTCTTTCTAAAACCACCTTCCCCAACACATCATAATGTTGATATTTGTGAACCATGTACTGAATTTACTGCTGACACAAGGTGAAATTGAATTCATTTCCAGACAAGAAACAAGAACAAATTCAAACGATCACCTCCTTCTCCTTTTCTTGTACATACCGAATCCCTATAGCAATACTGCGACTCAAGGCTTCTCTATCTACGGCATCGATCGTATCTCTGGTCGTATGATAAGGTATATCTGCCTCGCGGTTTTGCCAATCCATGGCGGCCAAGGTTGTGGCTTCGATGCCTGCCTTAGCGAATTCCGCTGCGTCCGTGCCACCTGCTAGAAAGGGAAAGGGATGAACGCCTACTGCGTAGTCCAGTTCTCTTCCGATAGCAGCTCCTTCATTAGCCATGTCAACAGACAATGGTACGAAGTTATTGAGGTCGGAACGCAAGAAACTCAAGGCTTTGTGGTCATACATGCATTCCAAGTTAAAATTGTAGGTCTTGATCGTATGGAGTTCTGCTCTGTACTGCTTAACAAAAGCTCTTGCTCCTCGTAAACCGCATTCTTCCGCATCCCAACTACCTATTACTAAACGGGTGTGTTTTAATCCTCGACCTTGAGCCTTTTCCCTGGCAAAAAATTTCCCAACCTCGATAGCCAAGGCCGTGCAGACCAGATTATCTCCTGCCCCTGGCGTACCCTTTTTATCATAAAAAAACCATAAGGGATAGAGGTTCACGGCAGCCACCGCCAGGATTAGGGTAATGATCCAATGCAATGCGTTACCGCCCAGCCCTGCCCAAGTCAAGATAAGTAATAGGTAAGTCAAGATAAACAGACCTAATTGAGTAGCTGTAGCGGCTAGCACTTTTCTCACATAGGTAGATGGGTTCTTCTCCAAAAAGTTGAAAATATGGGCACTATCGTGATGCGCACTTATAATTATTTGCTGCTTAAGTTCCCCTACTGGCTCGATATGCCCAAAGACGTTTTTACCCTGCTTTTTCGGATACAATCCATCCACGAACTCTTTGTAAATGAAGAACTCCATCACGGTAATCAAGACAGATAAGCTGGCGATCAAGGCTGCGATCAACAACTGCCCTAGGAACAAGCTGATCAGCGCTACCAAATACAAGATAATATTGATACGAATATAACCCAGGAAAGCTCCGGGGCGTACCGAAAACACCTGATGATCTACCTCATCACAAAATTGAGTCAAGGTAGTTTTAAGATAATCAGCGCAGGCCAAGCAAGCTGGACTACCCGCTAAACGTGCAGTCCACTTGTTAGTCACCTCAGCGGTAAACTCCATAGCGGCATCCGCCATTCGGTCTAATTCCGACTTGTCCATGAAACGAGCGTATTTTATGAAAATTGAAACCGGACCAGTGAAGATAAAAAGTAAGCTGGATAGATCCGCTCCAGACAAGAAAAGACCCAGCGAACAAGGATTGCCAACTGGGTCTTCTTTGATTCCAGGTGTAGCCCTACAATCCTTTAATATACACCCCTAATATCAACAGGACATAACCTGCCAATAGAAACCAGTCGCCATTATCGGCAACGGTTGGGGAAATGAATGCACCTAATAGTCCCAATAGAACAAGTGCACCGCTAATTAATACGGTGGATTGCTTTGGTGCTTGTGGTTTCGGTTGGCTCATATTATTGGTCGTTTGTTAGTGAAGGAATAAGATACAAAAACATCGGTTTATTCATGCCTTCACCTCATCTAATTCTATTCCTAGGTTCCATAAAACCAGGCAGCTAAACAACGACACCTGCATAATTATGGCCTTATCCATGCCAGTTAGACCTGGCCTGGAACAACTTCTACAAATAGCCCTAAAGGCCAAATTTGGCCCTAAATTCTTCACTTAAAAATTCAGTATCCGTCAGATTCAGCTTTTTGATTTTACCAAGGATTAGATCCAACCTCTTTTCATACTTTTTATCGAGTTGACTCAAACGATCCAAAAGGAGCGCTTTAGTTTCGTAGAAGGAATAAAGGACCGTCTCATCCTCAATAGGTGAAAATATGGAAAAAGATAAATTGGAGTGATGCAATCCTTCCTGCAACGCACTCAAGTCCTCAGCACTTTCTAAGGTCCGGTACGCCAACATATTGTGCATAGCCCGTAAGCTGTGTCTGATCGGATTAAAATCTGCTACATAATCCCAGAGTACCACCTCGGATAGCTTGGCAATCGATCTTTCGCATACTAGATAGGCCTTTTCTTTCTGCCCAGACTCATGCAAGGCAAACCGTTGATGATCCCAGACGATCGCCCACAAGGCCAAATCACTGCAATTAGCCTCCGTCAACAAACGCTCGGCTTGCCTTAGGATGGCTAAAGCCTCAGAAAACGCCCTATGTTCGACAAGGAAGCTAGCTTGCTGTAGGAGTTGCCCAAACTCATATTTATTGAGATCGTGCACCACATTGAACACCGGCGGAAGTGCAGCTTCTTCGTAGGGTCTAGTTAGATAATCTTCATCCTGCTTCAGCGTAGCCTGCTCAAATAGACGCACTGCCTCTTCTAGTCTACCCAATTTGTAATTAGCCCAACCTTCATAGTAGAGACTATGTTGTTTATGGACTGTAGAAGCCTCCTCTTCATCTAGGGTGTGAATCTTCTGAAAATTCTGAATTGCCGCGACATAGTCTCCTTGTTGGAATGCCCCGATTCCTTTCCCTCGATAAATAAATCCAAGTTTAAACCGGTTGCTGAATTTCCTTAATAACTCTTCAAAAACCGAAGGATAAAGATCATACGGAATGAACCGAAGGTGATTAGAATCATCCAGTAAGGCTCTCATGCAAATCGGTATCGTTTTAAGCGAATCTGGTACAAACGCCAAGTTTTCGCCATCCCGACCCACAGCTATGCTGCAAAGTTCTGCGGTCCTTAAGGGCATGGGCACATATTCTAAGGCACCGCCATAATCCTGGCTACAGGCCAGCCGACACATTTCTGGCGTGATGAATTCCTTTGGAACAAACTCAAAATCGTAGGAATTTTTAGCTACGGCAGCCTCCGCAATCTTCTGGGTGAAATATTGTCTCGGCAGCTGGTAAATCCGTTCCCCTTCTCCTTCCACATTGATGGCGTCCAGGATAAATTGTTCATCCCAGAAACAAGCCCAAACCTTACTGAAGGTGTCGTAGTCAAATTCTGGTTCACCATTCCTACGATACGCCTCCCGATCGAATTTCGATACCAACTCCTTCCAAGCTGAAGTGTCCCCATATTTGGCTTTACCATACTCGTAAATGGCTTTATTGACATACCTGGGAGGGATTCTTTCTAGCGTCAACAGACTCAAATCCAAAGCCTTGAAGATCGCGTCATCTGCAAAATACTTCTGGGGTAGATTTGCCTTGCTGTAGTCCTCCAAAGCACCACCATGGATCGCTGCGATGTACATCTTCTCATCGCGGAACTTTTGGGGTACTTGTTTCAAATTAATCGCCCATTGCTTTACTGCGAGATAGCAAATATCATAATCTAAGACCGCTGCGGGAACTTCCGCTAGCATTAGGTTAGATTTTAGACTGAGGCATATATCTCTGTCAATCAGGGTTTTTGGAAGGTCAGAAAGGCTGCAGGGAGCATCTGCCCCTACTGCTCTCATGGCTAACTGTTTATCTATAACCAATGAAAAATGCTTTGCCGCCCGTCCACTACTAGTATCGAAGTCTAGTAAGCGGACTAGCATTTGTCGAGTTCTGAATTCTTCTGGTATATCTTGCACAAAATCATATGCCCAGGCATTTGAGGAGAATTTCTCAAGATTTCGACTAAAGAAAGCGTTCCAATAGGTTTGGTCTTTTTCCACTTCGGGAAGGTCTTCTAGCGATTTTGTTTCCCAATCTACCTCCTGGTTTGTGCCATAAAAATAGCTTAGGTTTTGGTGCTCTGAGTAAGGCTGTGCTTTAGCATTGTTTCGTTGAGCCATCCGGAAATGTGCTTCGGCTTTTGCCGTATCCTGCTCCTGGAAATAAATCAGCCCCAGCAACCAATGGTTGGTAAAAGCTGATTCCAAGTCTACCGATTTGAGCAGCAAGGACTTCGCAGTCGCTAATTCTCCCTTTGCCAATGCTGCTTCAGCCTTCAAGCGCAAGCCAAAATAGTTTTGGTCACTCCGTTCGATAATACGGTCTGCAATTCGATTGGCCTCGTCGTAGTCTTCTAGGATAAGAGCGGAAAGTCCAGCTCCTTCTGCACAAGCGTAGGCAGGGAAAGTTAGCTTGGCAGGCAGTAATTCCATCCCCTTTTTATCATACACCAATGCTTGGGCATAGGCGCTGGCTTTTCTCAGACATAAAGCGGCGTTTGAATACGCCAGGTAGAAATTGGGAGATAGCTCAATCACCTTTTTAAAATGCAAGAAGGCAGATTCATAGGCCTCTTCCCGTAGTAATGCTTTCCCCTTACGAAAGTAAGGTAGACACCTTGGATCAAAACCGTCAATAAAGATGTCTTTCCCTTGCCTAAGATATTGATAGACTTCATCCACATTCACTAAGAATTCATCGGAATCCGAGTTGTTCAGCGTCCAAACGAGCTCAGGTTGCAGCATAAAGCTCGGTTCTTGCCAGATGTAATAGGGGTTATCGGTGGAAAAGTATCTTTGTTCATACCAACTATACATCCCATAGACACAAGTTTCAGGACTAAATTCATAGGCACTTAGATCGTAAAACCAGGAAAAAAAGTAGGGAGCAGAAACTTTCCTTGGCTTACTGATATAGGTCGCTTCGTGATCTTCTGCCGTTTCCAGTTGAAGGTACTTCACCTGTTCTTCCCCCAAACACCGTTGTCGGCCATTCATCCACAAGAAATCAAAGGACGCATCCCCAGTGACGAAGTAGGAATAACGCATTTTTCCATTTACGCTTAAATCTCCATCAACCACGATCAAGACCATTTCACCACCCCACACTTCTGGTATATCAAAGTCCCCATCGATTTCCACATCATCATCCGCATAAAAAATATTGATCCCATCCTCTGCATATATTTCATCCACCCACTCGCCCTCGTCACCTTCCCCATATGGATCATGGTATCCGAACAATTCTTCCGTATCTAACAAGTCGAGTACTTCTTGGTAAGTCACAGCCCTCAACTGATGCTGTTCTAGATATTCTCGTTTACGTCGTTCTTCCGCTGCTTCCTCCTCTTTTTCCGCATTTTCCTCCTGATTGACTTTAGCTTGTCGGGTGCTCATAAAGCTCCGAAAATCCTCCTTCCTCGTCACCAACTCATTGATCAAACCGGCAAGGTTGTGTCTTTCCACATTTTCAAATCTCAAACTTCCATAATTGCCTAGCGCATCGAAATAAAAATACTCCATAAACCGTACCCCTTCAAATTCCTCATCAATCGAGGCATAGACAGCAAAACAACTATTCAAATAATCCTTTTCCTTTAAAAAATTTGGTCCCAAGGCTTCCACATCTCCAATACAGGAGCTTAAGAAATCATACAAGGGAAATTGATGAAAATTGTAATCGAGATCCACTTTGAAGAGATCTGCAGATATCACTACATTAGTATCCTCCTGCTTAAGGCCGCGAGCCCAATAATAAAAGGAGCCTTTTTCCCGATAGAAACTTTTCAACTCAAAAGGAATTTCGAAGTACAGCTCGTCTTCCAGCGCTTGGATATCCGCTTCACTTACTTCTCGGTACTTCACCTGATCGGCGATGGGACTAAAAATGATTTTTTCTGCAATGGTTTTCATCGGGTTTTCGGCTTGGTTTTGGGTAAATAGGTGTTTCGGGAAGAGTATTGACAGTGCCAAGGCAATCATCTGCACTCCCCTCTTTGCAAAGGAATAACTTATCATCAATCGGGATTTATATCTGTAGGCGTTCATAAATATAGTGCTGCACCAAGTGGCCTAATATAGATGCAGCGATTCAATGGCAAATGCCACAATCCCCTCAAGCTCTCGCTATGTAATTGTTCCATCTAATGGTATCTATAGGCTAGAAAATGTCCAGTCGTTCGGCTCTCTTTTTAGCCCCAGCTGCCAAAGACTAATATTAGTTGCTTCCGTTTCTGCAGAAATTGCTTGCAGGCTGGAGACCAGGAGCTTATCAGGCGAGATAATGACAAGAATGAGGTTAAGAAACCGGGAAAATGTAGTGAGTGCTTAATGGTAAGGATAGGTACCAAAGCCGGGTTCCAAATCAAGTTGTTCATTGGTTTTGAGGTTTTAGGTGGTTTGTTCTGGGTGTCCACTAATTCGGAGGACAAATTAGTCATTTCAGGAATAGGTATCAAGGGGGGGAGCAATGTTGGCGAAACTAAGCTTGCAGGCTAGTGCTTATACCATACCTAGTTAATTGCTCGAACTGGAAGGTATTTGCAGGAATAAAGATAGCCTCAAGTCCAAGTTTTGCTATTCCACTTCACCAGTCCTAGCTCGAACTTTTAGCTAGAAGCCGGGGCTATTTCCGTAAACGAAAATAGCCCCAGTCTACTGCATGAGCCAATGATTCAGCTATTTGAGCTGGGGCCATCAGTACTCAAACTTCTATTGCTTGGAGACCACAAATTTACGAGTCAGATGCCCTTGTGGCGTTAGCAAGTGGACAAAATAAATACCGACAGGATAGCGGTTGACATCAACTTTGGTCTCTACTTGTCCCTTTAGCCCCTTGAATTGTTCATGTCTCACCCTTCTACCTTGAAAATCCGTGACGAATAGCTGCACATCAGTTGAAGCACTGAGCATAAAGCTTACAGTCAATTCATCCGCCACTGGATTAGGGAACAAATGGAGTGTGGGGCTGATCTCCTCTTCTGCTACTTCAAACCTTGCGCCTCTTGTTTCAGGAATGACTAGGCCAGTAGCAGAATAGCAACCAGATATTTCAATATTATCAATATAGACATAATCTGTATTGTGCGAAGCATCACATCGGAATCGCAGTTTGGTCGATGATGTGAAAGATCCAGGAATCACGACCTTATCATTGTATCGCCGATCATTTTCGAATTCATCCCCTAGGTTCCATTCTTCCACGGTGGTAAAGCTCGCACCGCCATTGCTAGAGATCTGCAACCAGAAATCCTCCGTACTATTGTCCATTTTCCGGGTATAGTAGCTGAAATCAACAGTAATTTCAGCATAAGCTCGCAGGTCCAGGTCGTCTGTCGTAACCATGGAACTGCTACTATTATCTCGGAGCCGCACTGGTGCACCGACACCGCCTACGGCATAAGGGGCATCGTCTGTACTTCGGCGACAATCTGCCCCACCGTCGTTCCAAATACCCCAGGTAGAATTGAAGTTGTTAAAATCGATGATTCTATCTGTGCATCCTCCACTCGGACAAGGTGGGCAATCGGGGCCGCCACAGTCGACACCCGTCTCGTTGCCATTTTTTATGCCATCATTACAAGAGGGTTCCGGTGGGCAAGGTGGGCAAGAGCCACCGCAATCGACACCCGTCTCACCCCCATTCTGTACTCCATCGTTGCACGAAGGTTCTGACGGGCAATCCGGACAGGAACCTCCACAATCGACGCCTTCCTCATCACCGTTCTTTACGCCATCATTACAAGCGGGTTCTGATGGGCAATCCGGACAGGAGCCACCACAATCGACGCCCGTCTCATCACCGTTCTGTATGCCATCCCTGCAACTAGGTCTTCCACAACCCGTAGTAGAAAATATCTTGGACCTACTCCATGCGCTAGTTTGTTCTGTGCAGTTGGACCGTACCTGATACTCGTAGGATGTACAAGATGCCAAGTTGGTATAGTTATAGGGGGGGCTTACATTTGACCTATATCTCCAGGTGGAAGAGCTTACCGTTTTGAACCGTACATTGTAACTGACAGCCCCGGCTGCTGCTGGCCAATACAAGTAGGCAGAATTTTGAGATGGAGAAGCTGCCAGACCACTTGGGGTTTCACAAACGGGCGGCGGGCTAACGCCAACACAAAATTCTGTCGTCTCGGAGAAATCGAAAGAACCTCCGCTTGCCAGGATCGATCCGTCCGAATCATTGGTGAGCAGATAGCTCCCATTGCCATACTGACAGCAGAGACCATCACCATCGGAGTCGTAGATCACAAAATCATAACAGCCATCAGTCAAACAAGCCTCCTCGATCAGGGTGGAACCATCGGGTTGTGAGGGGTAAGGTCCTCCAGAAACCACTACCGTATTTCCACTCTTGATCTCCCAACTTGTCTCGTCCGGATAGTTGTCAAAGGTAATGCTTAAGGTGACTCCATTGACTTCACAGGGACAAGGAGGGCAATCAGGACCACCACAATCGATGCCCGTTTCTTCCCCATTTTGGACACCGTCATCACAGGTAGGACAAGATGGGCAATCGGGGCCACCGCAATCGACACCCGTTTCTTCCCCATTTTGCACGCCATCATCGCAAGAAGGACAAGGTGGACAATCCGGGCCACCACAGTCGACACCCGTTTCATCGCCATTCTGCACGCCATCAAAACAAGAAGGTCCTACTGGACAAGGAGGGCAATCGGGGCCACCACAATCGACACCCGTTTCATCGCCATTTTGAATACCATCACTACAGCTTGGCTCAACTGGACAAGGGGGGCAAGCGCCACCGCAGTCAACACCGGTTTCGTCGCCATTCTGAATGCCATCATCACAGCTCGGATTGCCACAAGGAGAAGTACAAGACGCATTAGCTACGGAGTTACGAATCACATTACCAGGTTGTTGACCAAAACCCTGATTGAAATTGATACCAACACTTTGCAGGTGACAGTAGGACATGATGGTTCCACCTTGGGAAGGGGTACCAGGGAGACCGCAGCTGCCTTCTGTTTGTCCGGCGCAGCCGTCGATGGCAGTATTATTGCCGTTCCATACACAGGCATGGGTATGCCTAGAGCCCCAAAGGTGACCAAACTCATGTGTAACCACCATAACCGACCAGGAATAGGTAGGTACATTGGCGTAAGAGCTCTCTATGCTACTAAAGCTAAGGCTATTGTCGACATTTGGGTTGCAAATACCTGAGAATCCAGCGGCTATACCACCGCTAGCCTGATAGGAAAGCAGCTGGCCAAGGTCTCCATTGATACTGGAGATATTGGCCTTGAAATCACTGAGCATACCAGAGCTGCTCGAGCTGGAATAAGGACTGGGTACATCCCAGATCACCAGCTCTGAAACTACTGAGCTAATATTTTCATTGGCGTAGATGGTGATCACCTGATTGAGCAATCCCGTAGTATAAGATGTAGCACCAGCCACGCCCCCTTTGCTGTTGTGAATGTCATGATCCACTTCGATGTATAGTCGGATACAGTCCCCTACACTTCTACCTTCCGGATTATACTCCAGATCTTTTCTTTTGTAGCCAATACCATCATCTTCGGTAGAACACTCAAATTCTCTATCCAGAAAGACAGCTTGATCATCATAAACAATGTGTCTGTCGAGAGCATTGTTTTCCTGGAGCCTACCCAGGACGACATTGCGTTCATCCCAACTAATAAGCCCCATGACTTCCTTTTCACTAATACTAATAGCAGCAATAGCATTCTCATCGCCTCTGATGATACCTCTATAGTGTAAACCTGCATCTACCTTGGCCACCGCCTTGTCGGAACGTCGCACGACGCTAAAATCAGCAGAAAAAATATCAACTCTGACGAGTTCAAGCTCCAGTTGGTTCGTGAAATTCGCTGGAAGTTGAAGACTAATGCTTTCTGGCCGGTCTCTTCTCAAATTACTGAGCAGGTTGGCATCGATATCCAGTAAACTGTAATCCTGTATTTTTTCTTCGATGTCGATTGATTTCGTTGTGGTGTCAAGTGTAAAAAGGTTAATGTTTTGAAACTCCATCCCCATTTTCCTAGCGTGATTGACCAGGTCGATGGGTTTTTGAATCTTTGACTGCGCTTGTCCTGCACCTATCCATAGGACGGTGAGTAGAAGGGGTAGAATTTTTTTCCTCATCATTTTCAGCTTTTGTGTTTTAATAATCAAATCAACTTGTGAAGGGGTCTGTTTAGACACAGCGACTTGATCAGCTCTAGGCATAGCAAGCCCAGGGCTGGGAAAACCTCAACCTAATAGCATGGGATAAACCTTTAACTGTTCTCAGTTAAGCAATATCCAAGAAGCCATGAAAAAACAAACTTGTAGTGTTTACATAATGCGATAAGACTAACAAACCTAAATCTTCTTTTCTAAGAAAAAGAGGAAGGTAAGCTGTCCTGCTTTTGGGTCTGAACAAAAAGGATGGAGAAGAGGTAATTGGGTAGGTTTCTGGATCAAAATTCAGTCTTTGCAATTCAACCGCTGATCGTTATTCTGCACTTCTTGACTATCCAGGATCTCTATTTAACATTGTCCTGATTCCAGCTGATAGCCACAACCAAACAGATGACGAGTCGATTTTGTCATCAAGACGAATTTTGAATAGCACATACATGTATGGTGCTACTTAGGGGGGGACATAAAATTAGTAAAACATTCAATATATTTATAATATAACGACTAAACTTTACTACGCTGGAATAACTATTCCTGAAGATGGGCTGATTTCATTAAAGATCCAATTGCAGCTATTGCCTGTGAAGCAGCTAACAGTGAGGTTCAAGCGCATTAAGTTAAGCTAGTTAGTATTTCCTTTTTTATGGTCAAGTTAGCAATCAACGGAAGGCTCTACATACTATCTTTCTACATTGGGTATTTTATTTCTCTCCCCTATATCATTACCCTATCACTCCCTGGATCATGGATTAAGGCTACTGACTCTTTAGACTTTGTTGTATATTATTTTCTACTAAAATCTGATTGTTCGTTTTTCTTCCGTCAGCTCTCTGAATAGTTTTTATTGTGAAGTATGTATTGGGGCATAAAGCTGCTTAATGCCCGTCAATTCAGTGATTAAGATTCTCCCGTCGGAAATGCTTTGCCATATATGCTCATTATTTTGGGCAGCTTTTACTGATCTCCCACTGACATAAATACACGCAAATCAATTCAACAAAGGTAAACCTAAGACTTCGTACATGAGGTGGACGCACTGGAAGTCCATACAACCTCCTTATTGAAACCAGAAACCCATTGCAAATCCCTTTTCAAAATCCTACATTTGCTATAATTGGTCCCATAGTTCAAGGGATAGCCAGAGACCTCACCCTCTATCCTCGAATTTATGTTAAAACCCCTTCATCCTTAATAATTTAGCAAAAAAAGGCGATCTTTATTAGGTTCAGTCATGTTTTACCATGGCTGTATTTTCGTACCCGATTCGTACCGATAAAATCCTGATAAAGATGCGCATCTCTTTTCGCTACAATCGCAAGAACAAACTTGACGACCAGGGAAAAGCTTTGATCCAAATGCGGCTCTATTTAGCCGGCAAAGAGAAGTACTTTTCAACTGGCATTTACATCAAGCCTCAGGAGTGGGATCAAAAAAGAGGTAAAGTCAAAAACCACAAATTCGCCCTGGAAATGAATTTATCGATGACAAGGTTGGAAGAAAGAGCTTTTTCTCTCTTTTACGAACTCAACGATCAAGGATCCGCTATTTTGGACAAGATCATAAACCGACTAAAAGGAGGTGAACAAGACAATGATTTCATCCAGTTTGTCAAAGAGCGAATCAAAGGAAATGAAGAGCTAGCGGAATCGACTTTGCGTCAACACACCCTCTTCATCAACTACCTAGAATCCTTCAAATCCGAGTTACCTTATGCAGAGATAACTTATTCTCACTTAGTCAAATTTGAAGAGTTCTTGCTACGTTCTAAGAGTGTCCGGGGTGGCACCCTTAGCAGG
>JAHQWA010000071.1 GCA_019634045.1 Saprospiraceae bacterium | reverse complement strand
GACACTGCTCCTTCTTCAGCAGTTGTCCAATTCTCGGCCTCCTTGGTTAAGGAGCCTGGGCTCGCATCGGTTGCTTTTGCTTCTGAAGCCGGCCAATTTGCCGAAGCCGGATTCGAAGCCGTTCTCTGTGGCCCCGGACATGTCAGCCAGTGCCATATCGCGAATGAATATGTTGAACGAGAACAACTACAAGAATGCCTAAATTTTATGGATCGATTAATTGCTCGGCTAAGCAGTTGATTATTTTTTATGGAGCTTGGCATGTCGTTCCTTCTTGGATAGGAAAGGAAAGGATTCAAATACTTTTAGTCCTTCCTCCTCTAGTACCGGCCCCATCACGCTCGTCTTCTTCCCCCCAATATTAATCAAGGGCTCACAACTCGGCTTTGGCTTCCCCCCACTGAATTGCTGTAGACGTTTTTGGCTAACAGAAAATATGACAGCGCTTAATCTCGACCAATGGATAGCACCGCTGCACATCACACATGGCTCCGTATTGCAATACAGGCTTATCCCTTCCAAAGAAATCAATTTCGCCGATCGACAGTATTCACTAATGACCACTAACTCTGCGTGGGCCGTAGGATCTGAATAACGGATGCAACAATCTTTCGAGCTAGCCACAATCGCACCATCCTTTACTAAAAGTGCGGCAAAAGGATCCATGCCTTCTTCGGCTGATGCCCAAGCCAATTGATTGACTTGACGTATAAAGTAGTGGTGTAAGTCTTTAGACATGAGTGATCAGAATAGATACCAATAAGTACAACCCCAAGTCTTACTCCGCCACGGCCACGGCCTCCAATTCGATTAAGAAACCATAATGCAGGGTCTTAACTGGAACGATGGCTCGCGCCGGTTTATGGTCTGGAAAGTAGGTGGTATAAATATCGTTTACTTTCCCCCAAAGTTCAATGTCTGCAATGTAAATGGTAGTCTTTAAGACTTTATCCATGCCACTTCCGGCAGCAGTGAGTATGGCTTTAAGGTTCGTTAATACCTGATGCGCTTGATCTTCGATAGCACCAGTAATTCTCTCGCCTGACTTCGTGATGGGTAACTGGCCTGCCACAAAAACAAGTCCATTCCAGGCGGTGGCTTGTGAGTAATGGCCTCCCGGTGTTGGTGCTTGATCGGTAAGAATGCTCGATATCATATTGTTACTTTATGAGTGTTTGAGACTAGCCCATAAGATACATATTTGATCGATGCCAAAATTATTTTATACTTTAGAAGGGGCGCTTGTAGTTGATGGACATCAGCTACTGTGTCAACTTTTGTACATCACCAAAACACCCGACTCATGTCTTTTTACACTAAGTTACCACTTGTGGCTGTCTTCCTTTTTACGATTATTTCCCTATCAGCCAGCGAGCTCAAACTCTCCAATCCTATTTTATTTAAAGATGAGGCCAATGGAGAAACTCAACTCTACGCTCAGGTCACGGTAAGCTGGGAAAATGCCTGGCATAATGAAAAAAACCACGATGCCGTTTGGCTCTTCTATAAGTTCTTAAGAAAAGATGGCAACGGCTATGTACATGCTTACTTCTTACCAGAAACTGCTCAAATCATTGAGACCTATAACTCCTCTCCTAGCGTTGGCATCCAAGCATCTAAAGATCAAACGGGTCTATTCATCTTTGCTGATCGCCCATATCGCGGTCCAGTAAAGGCAAAAATTCAAGTACAGATTGATCAACGAAAGCTTGGTCGTTTCAACCCCCAGGGAGGAAAGCTGAAGGCCTATGGACTTGAAATGGTCTATATCCCATCCGGAGCCTTTACACTTGGAGATCCGAGCGAAAGAGCCAGGCATTACTCTTCTTTTTTCACCTCAGATGAAAACGGCGAGCCGGCGGGCCTTTATAATGTTGTCGCTGAAGAAACATCCATCCCAATCGGAGCAGAAAAAGGAAACTTATACTACTTGTCGCAAAACCAGTACCGTGGAGATCAACAAGGGGAGTTAGGGCCAAAATTCCCGAAAGGCTTTCAGCCCTTTTACATCATGAAATATGAACCTACACAAGGCCTCTATGCTGACTTTCTGAATAGTTTGGGCAAGACCCAAGGTCAGCTCCGAGTCAATTTCGGAGGCAAGGGGTATTATTCCCATCGAGGATCTATTCACACTAAAGATGATCACTACGAAGCTAAGTATCCAGACAGACCCAATAATTTCATGGGTTGGGATGATGCCATGGCTTTAGCGGACTGGAGTGGACTTCGCCCCATGACTGAGCTGGAGTTCACCAAAGCCTGCCGTGGCCCAGATGCGCCGATTGCTACTCAATACCCTTGGGGAAATGCCAGCAAAGCCAAGGTAGATCGGGTTGTGAATCTCGAAGACAATTTAATCCTGCAAAACGGTTGGTCCGAAGCACAATTGGAGGACAAAAACAGGGAAAACTTCGGAGCCTCTTATTATTGGGTGATGGATTTGGCGGGAAGTTTATGGGAACGAGTCGTCAGTGTTGGGCATCCCATCGGACGCGCCTTTGAAGGAAGTCATGGAGATGGAAGAATTACCTATTATGGGTTTGCCACAAACGAGGATTGGCCAAAAGGAGATACCGAAATTGGTGGATTTGGCTATCGAGGTGGCGGATATTACACCCACGGACAACCCTATAGTGAATTTAACCCCTACAGCCCTATTGCCTACCGTCCATACGGGGCCTGGGCTGGTGGAGACCGGACAGAAGCCTACGGAGGGCGGTTTGTTAGAACGGCTGAGGAATAGCCGTCGCCAATGATGAGTAATCTTTTGGGATGATAACCAAGGCAAATAACGTAGCCATAGCTGGAAGCTAGGGCGAGTATTTTCAACGCAGGGTACCGCCCCAAAAAGTACTCAGCATCTTGAAGTTATTTTTTAAGCGTTCCTAAAAGCCTAGGCTGTGATTCCCCTATCGTATATTTGACCTTGTATTATTTACGTGGAACATCAAAAACTAACTTATATGCGAGTTATCATTCTGCTATTGAGCATGGTCATGCTAGGAGTGGGTGAAAAAAGTGCGACTACCCCTCCTGTTGATCTACCTATTGACGATATCAAACTTCCTCCAGGTTTTAAGATAGAAGTTTACGCCTCAGGCGTCAGGAATGCCAGATCCATGGCTTTATCTCCTTCAGGAACGCTCTATGTAGGCACCCGAAGACATGGGAGTGTGTATGCCTTGAAAGACACTGATGGTGATTTCAAAGTAGATGAGCAATATACCTTAGCGAAGAACTTGAAAATGCCAAATGGAGTAGCTTTCCGTGACGGGGATCTGTACGTAGCCGAGGTAAGTCGAATCTCTAAATTCGAAGATATTGAAAGCAAGTTGGACGATCCTGGTGAGCCGAAGGTCATTTATGATCAATACCCAACGGAAACGCACCACGGCTGGAAATTTATCGACTTTGGCCCTGACGGGAAACTATATGTCCCTGTTGGCGCTCCTTGCAATATCTGTGAAAAGGAGGACCCTGTTTTTGCCTCGATCACGCGGATCAATCCTGATGGAAGTGGATTTGAAGTCGTACAACATGGGGTTCGTAATACCGTTGGCTTCACTTGGCATCCCGAAACCCAAGATCTATGGTTTACATATAATGGAAGAGACTGGCTGGGAGATGAAATTCCTCATTGTGAACTGAACCACGCTCCTAAAGACGGCATGCATTTCGGTTTCCCTTACTGCCACCAGGGTGATCTTTCCGATCCTAAATTCGGAGACAAATCTCCTTGCAGTGAGTATACTGCACCTGTACAAAAAATGGGGCCTCATGTCGCTCCATTGGGATTAGAATTCTACACGGGAGATATGTTTCCTGAGGAATATCGAAATCAACTATTTGTCGCTCAGCATGGTTCTTGGAATCGAGCCAAAAAGATCGGTTATCGGTTGATGTTGGTAAAACTCAATGGGAACAAAGCGGTGAGTTACGAGCCCTTTGCGGAAGGATGGTTGCCAGCGGGTAGTGAAGAAGAGTGGGGCCGTCCAGTAGATGTTGAAATGATGCCTGATGGTTCACTTTTGCTATCGGACGACTCGGCAGATGCCATTTACCGAATCTCTTATGAAGGGCAGTAAGCTATCAGCCCTGAGTCATTTCCCATTTTGTAGCTACAGCTGCGAATTTGGGAATAAGATCTTAACCTTTTAATTAAGCCGGAGCTGTCATTTTAAATGGTAGCTCCGGCTTAATGTTGTGCTTACTTAACTACGACCAACTGTTCAACTAAAGTCTTCTTCCCACTCCGAGCCTCAATAAAATAATTACCAGCAGGTAAAGAACCTACCGAAATCTGTCCATCTAAGACCGGCTGTTCCAGCACTCGCTGTCCGGCCAAATTGAACACCGTTACCTGTTCCAGTTGCAAGCCTTTCTCCGTGGAGAGATTTACAACATTGAGGGCGGGATTGGGAAAAATTCGTAAGTCATCAAAGTTCACTTGTACCGTAGTATCACTGCGTGAGATTTCGGCCTGGATATCAATGCTAACAAAGGCAATATTACATAGGTTTTCGGCTGCCTTATTACAGAGTTCATATTCGAATTCTACTAAGCCCACAAAATCTTCGTTAGGAATAAACTGAAGTCTTCCTTCCTCTAATAGCTGAACTTGTCCACTCTCGGGTCGGCTGATCAGCTTCAACTCCCAATCTCCGGTACCATTCATTTGATCATTGGCAATGAGATTAATCTCATATTCTTCCTTCAGCTTGCTAAAGGTCCAATGGTCATCATAAGGTAAAGGTGCCAGGGCTATCGGCCCTTCTAGTTTATCCGATTGTAGGATAAATACGCCCGTTTTGAAAACTAGCCCTGGCAACGCATCGTTAGTTATCTCACAATAGTATGTCGCTTGATCTTCTACCAAGGATAGGCGAGCCGTCAAGGTATTTTCTCCCTCCATCATTTTGAACTCCGTTCCATTCTTAAACCAAGTATAAGTATTGGAATCTAGTTCACGATCCGATCCTGCTGAAATTCGAACCTCTTTACCTTGAGCTAGCTGAATAACCGAATCCTGGCGTTCGTTCAATTGTTTTTCATAAGAGTCCAGCCCCTGTAGCCATTTTTGGTTCGGTACTAAATCGGAAAAATCAAAGGCATTCTCTTGGAAGGCACATTGACTCAATTGTGGCAAGTTGCGAAGGACTGGACATTCGCTCAGTTGGTTACCAGCCAACAAAAGTGAGCGGAGTTGATGTTTCCCAGATAAATCTGGAATAACACCAGTTAATCGATTATCTGAAAGATTTAATTCTATAAGTTGAGTCATGGCCGTTAAGTCTGGAATAATGCCCTCCAGATTATTATCCGCCAAGACTAGTGATCGCAGTTGGACCAGGCCATCTAAAGCAGGAATTTTTCCGCTTAGCTGGTTGTCTCCTAGGTTCAGATGCGTGATCTGCCCTAACATATGTAGATCGGGTATTTGACCTTCGAAATCATTATCAAAGCCTATAAATCGCTGTAGGTTGGGCATTCCATTCAAGAGTGGTAGAGAACCCGTCAGTTCATTCCCTTGTACATAGAGCCTTTTTAATAAGTGTGAATGTTTGAATACCGGCAATGCTCCACTCAACTTATTGTTAGAGACATACAGGTTCTGCATGCTACTCAAGTGAGTGAAAGCCGGGATTTTGCCCGTAAGCTTATTGTAATCCAGTTCTAGGGATACCAGCCTGGTGAAATTGGTGAAATCTGGAATGGTATCGGTGAACCGATTACAAGACAGCTGCAGTGTCAGCAAGAATGGCATCTTGGTGAAATTGGGGATTTGTCCTTGAAGTTGATTACCTGACAGGAAAAGATGTTCCAGATATGGTAAGTTCAAGTCGACCATCTCCCCCTTTATCCGATTTCCTCTGCGTTTGGTTGGACTACAATCTGGCTCGCCATCTAAGTCCAAACACATGACTCGTCCATAGGGATTTAAAGTCACTCCAAACCAGGTATCCATACTTTGATTGAAATCCCATATTTCCATCCACTGTTCGCCCTTGGTCTTTTCGTAGAAATTCAATAGAGCGAGCGAATCTGTTGCTCTTGTCCCAATGGCCTTACGACCTTGAGATACCTGATCACTTGGCGAGGTACTGCTCATCAGTCCCACAGCCATTACCAGACTAAAGAGCAAGCCCAGTCTCACATATTGGCAAGACCAACAGTAACTTGCTAGTATTCCTATTCTACTACCAGTAGTTTTATGCTCCTCCAGGGGATGACTACCAACGACACTTGTACCTCTCATAAATTTAGGTTTTTACACATATTCTACCTCACACGCCCAGTAATGTATAGGGATATGGCCTTGTGCGCTGCAATTTTCGGAAAACGGTACGAATCCTTCGGGAAATGGTAATTATCCTCACTTTTTCCAATTCCGGTCCTTACTGCACAAGAGTAAGCAGCAGTTTCCCAAAACGGGAATCATTTCCCGACATGGAACTAATTCAGTTTAACCAGAGGGAATAAAACACTAATTATCAATGAATTAAAAATCAGGCACAGGTTTGGCCGCTTTGTATATATCCTCCGCAGGGAATCAAAGAGCATCTTACTTATTGATGCTATCAATACCAACTGTTCTCCTTCACATGATTGGCACTATAACATGGGCTTAAAGATATAAGACCCTATGCTTTTCCCAGGTTTGCGTAGATGATTAGCAGGGAAGAAAACCTGGGATTAGTGCCATCTTGAAACGGTCTTTCTTACAACCCAAATAACGAACCAATGGCTCGACTCCTTTTCATTTATCCTATACACAACGCTTCCTCCCAATCTTTTCGTTATGCCGAGACCGCTAGGAGGCTTTTTAATGAAAAGGTGGATGTCCGCCTGCTCACTATCGGAGAAGATATTCCAATCCCATCCATTCTGGGTGGAATTCCCCATGTTCATATTTCTGCAAGCATGCTGAAAGGGAGTAAGTCCCTATCTGTACAATTACAATCTAGGATATGGCAATATCTTTTGGCTATCCCTAAGGATGGATTAAGCATATTTATGAATGGTCTCGATTTTCCACTCGTCTTTTGGGCTTGCAAAAAGCTTGATTTGCCACTAATTGCACAAGTTCCAGAAGGGAAAAGCTACCCCATCTTCCATCGGCAAATAATTAGATGGATGGGAAAATCAGGTAAAACTACTTTACTTTACGGAAGTCAAGCCCATGCCAACAATCACAACATAAGAGGGTTCAAGCAGCACACCATTTGTATGCCTCTATCGAACCAATGCTTGCAGGCAGCACGGCAGCACCGGGAAATGGCCCAGCCCAAAGGGGATGCATGGTTTTCAGTGATTATTGCTTGCCGAAAAGCTAGCCGTGATACTTTGAAGAAAATTGCTTTAATAGCTGATCGATGTGAATCATTGAAATTCCAATGTTGGTTCTTCCGCAAGGAAGACCTTCCAAGGGGCAAAGCAGTCTTAGATTCTAAGGCCAATGTCAGCTGTCTTCGTCCAAAGGAGAGCATTCCCTTGTATCGAACGGCAAAATTATACATGGAGGTAGAAGAGGTCAAAGGAAAAGCAACTTGGGGACTGCAAATGCACTACATCCGCGAAGCCATGGCGTTTGGGTTACCCGCACTTTTATCGGAAAATGGTCTTGGCAAAGAGTGGATTACCCCGGGCGTAAATGGTTATCTAGTAGAAAGTAGTCAGGTTGTTGAGATAGCCAATAAGATCCAACTGCTCGCTCACAGTGATCTTTTGTATGATCGACTATCTAACAATGCCGCCAAAATTGCCCAGAAATGGCATCCGCCCAATGTGTGTAAGGCTTTATCCGATCTCCTACTCACGAGTAAACGAAAATGCAACTATAGAAGAGGTTTACGTCAATCAGAGCATCTTACTACATGAGATCCTTTAAGGCAGACAGCAATACATTGACATGATTGGGAGTACTACTTTCCCCCATCAAGCCTACGCGCCAAATCTTTCCGGCAAATTTACCTAAGCCACCACCCACTTCAATATTATACTCTTGCAGCAAGCGCTTTCTTATCGCTCCTTCGTCAACCCCTTCAGGGACTTTAACCGCATTGAGCATAGGTAAGCGATAAGCTTCCTCCACTAAAAACTCAAACCCTAGCGATTCCAAGCCTTTTTTTAACAACTCGTGGTTCCGTTTATGCCTGGCAAAGCGATTTTCCAGTCCTTCTTCCAAAACCAAGCGATAGGCCTCGCGCAAAGCGTACATGGCAGAGACTGGGGCAGTATGATGATAGGCTCGCTTCGCTCCCGCCCAGTAATTTTTGACCAAGCTCAAGTCTAAAAACCAACTCTGGACTTTCGTTTTTCGGTTATCCAACACAGCTAGTGCTCGATCACTGAAGGACACAGGCGACAAACCGGGAGGTGCACTTAAACACTTTTGAGTACCAGAATAGATGGCATCAATGCCCCATTCATCTACGCGTAAGTCCGCTCCACAATAGGAAGTTACCGCATCTACAACCAATAAAGCGCCAGCCTCATGTACCATCTCACTAATCTCCTCCAATGGTTGTAAAACCCCGGTAGACGTTTCAGCATGTACAATGGCTACCAGCTTAGGCTTTGTCTTAGCCAGAGCTTCCTTTAACTGCTTAGGATCGATAGGCTCGCCCCAAGGCGCCTCAACTGTAGTAACCGTAGCACCACACCTTTCCGCAATATCAGTCATCCGGCCACCAAATACACCATGAATACAGATGACCGCCTCATCTCCCGGTTCAAGTAGGTTTACCAGACAAGTTTCCATTCCCGCACTTCCCGGAGCAGAAACCACAAAAGTTAAGCGGTTTTGCGTTTGGAAAGTGGCTTGCACCATCGTTTTGATTTCATCCATGATGGTCACAAACTCGGGATCCAAATGACCGACTAGCGGAGTAGCCATAGCCCTTAAAACTCGAGGATGTACATCACTTGGACCTGGTCCCATCAAAATCCGGTTGCTGGTATTCAATTCTCCTACAGTTGACATACTAATTGCTTTATAGAGGTTGATTCAATTGTAGACAAGACTTTAGTAGTTGGAATAGCACTCTCGCCTATTCAACAAAAATAGATAAACAAGGAAGAAACCAAAAACAGGAAAGAAAATTCGTAGTCTCTCGGTATCGGACTACGATGAATTACTTAGAATAGTCGATCAATATCCTTCTTATGAATGGCCGATTGTGCCATAATACCGAGGCCTTTCACTACCTGATTCAGTCGAGCAAAGCGCGGGTCTTGAGTATAGCCATGCTTATATCGATAGTAGATTTGCTGCACAATCACTGCAATCTTAAATAAACCATAGACATAGTAGAAGACTACATCGCTCAAGTCTCTTCCACTTTTCTCTGCATACATTTTTACTACCTCCGTACGGTCCGGATTCCCCGGAAGGATAGTAGGACTTAAAGCGAGAGCGTGCAACCATTCTGGATCATCACCAGTCACCCAATAGCCTAAGCTCGTTCCGAAGTCCATTAGTGGATCACCGATAGTAGACATTTCCCAATCCAGCACCGCAATAATTTGGGTCCAGTCCGAAGAATCAAGAACGACATTATCATATTTGAAGTCGTTGTGAATCAAGGCTGTCCCTGATTCACCAGGCTGATTATCCGCTAACCAGCTTGCTACGTTTTCAATTTCAACGATCTCATCCGTTTTAGACTTGAAGTAACGTTTAGTCCAGCCCCTCACCTGTCGTTCTACGTAGCCTTCTGGTCTCCCCAAATCACCTAAGCCAACCGCTTGATAATCCACGGCATGCAAGTCTGCAAAAGTATCAATGAGTGAGACGGCTACCTCCTTCATAACCTCGGGAGCCGGAGCCATTTCTTTGGGCATTTTAGGGCGCAGGATTACGCCTTCTACCCTCTCCATTACATAAAATGGTGCGCCGATCACCTTTTCATCTTCTGTATATAGTAGAGGCTTAGGGGCTTTGCTATACGAAGTGGATAAAGCATGGAGTATTTTATACTCTCGCCCCATATCATGTGCGGACTTGATCTTTGCACCAAATGGCGGGCGTCGCAAAACAAATCCGGTATCTCCTAGTCGGATCAAATAGGTCAGGTTCGAAAACCCGCCAGGGAACTGCTCAATACTGAGTGAAGCACCAGGCATATTTAGTTGTTCTTGCAGGAAGGGCTCTAATTTTGCTATATCTAGCTCCTCTCCTTTCCTCACGGCTTTAGCCTGATCATTCCAATTGTTCGACATAATACGTTGTTAAAGGACGTTAGCTTACCAATTTCACGCTAGACAAAAGTGATCATTTCTCCCGCTAGGTGTGGCAATTCATTAAAGGATTTTAAAGTTAGTCGATCTTCCGAAAAAAGAAAGGTAGACATGGCCGTATTTTGCACAATGCCATTGAGGTCCATAATTTTTTCGTCGGCCTCCAACTTTAAGGCATAACCTACTGCGGCTGACATCGTTCCGCCTGAGGTAAAAGCCGCCACCTTCACCCCTTTCCCATTTTCACTGACGATTTGTTGCATCGCAGCATTCACCTGCGCCCGAAATTCTGCCCAAGGAGCTAGTCCGTGCTCTCGTACATCCAACTCTCCTTTTGCCCAAAGAGCCATCACGTGATTAAAAATGAGGAGTTGGTATTTACGGGCTTTCTCGGGTTGTTCTTCTGCCTTACGCCTCCATTCTTGTAAAACCTCAAACCTATCTACCAGGACTGGCAGTAAGCTGGCCATTACTTCCATCCCCTTGTGCTCATCTAAGGTTTCAAGCATGATGGGTTCTGGCCAAGGAATACTGCGTTCCAAAAAGATCTCCTTTACCCCTTCGGCGGTCTGCCAATGTCGCTTAAGTGGTCCAATATAGATCTTATCAAAGCTCATCCCTTTATCCGCCAGGTAGGTTCCTAGCACACGAGATTGCGTTTCTCCGAGGGGGGAAAGTTGATCATAATTGGCCTTCATAAAGGAAGCCTGGGCATGGCGAATCATGGTCAGTGTGCTCATGAGAATGTATATTTACTCGGCGGAAAAAGAGTTATAAGTCAAGTCGTTTTAATACACTTCAAAAAGACCTGCTGCGCCCATTCCTCCACCAACACACATCGTACAAACTACATATTTGGCGCCTCTTCTCTTCCCTTCAATCAAAGCATGACCTACCATTCTTGATCCCGTCATACCGTAAGGGTGCCCAATGGAGATTGCTCCTCCATTTACATTCAATAATTCATTAGGAATGCCTAATCGATCACGGCAGTAGAGTACCTGCACAGCAAAAGCTTCATTCAACTCCCACAAGCCGATATCATCCATCTTCAATCCGTGTTGTTTGAGTAATTTGGGCACCGCAAAAACAGGGCCTATACCCATTTCATCCGGTTCGCAACCCGCAACGGCAATGCCTCGATAAGCACCGAGTGGTTTTAGCCCTCGTTGTTCGGCCAATTTGCCATCCATGAGTACACAAGCGGAAGCGCCATCCGATAACTGACTCGCATTCCCAGCTGTGATCGTACCCCCTTCATTTACTAGTCGCAAGCCACCTAAACCTTCCAGTGTCGTGGTAGGTCGATTTCCTTCATCCTTATTCAAAGTCCGATCATGAAAGGATATTTCCTTCGTTTCCTTATTCATAACGCCCATATTGGTCGTCACTTCAAATATCTCTTGATCAAATTTTCCGGCCTCCTGCGCAGCAGCAGTTCTCATCTGGCTTTGATAACCATACTCATCTTGAGCTTCCCGGCCAATATTATAGCGTTTTGCCACAATCTCCGCCGTTTGCAACATCGGCATATAGACATCCTTATGCTTAGCGATCAAGTTGCGATCCAGCATGCGGTGGGTATTCATATTTTCATTCTGCACCAAGCTGATGGATTCCAAGCCCCCTCCGATAGCGACCTGCATTCCGTCGTGTACAATCTGCTTGGCAGCAGTAGCAATAGCCATCATACCCGAGGAACATTGACGATCAATCGTCATACCTGGCACGGTGACGGGTAATCCTCCAGCCAAGGCAGTCAAGCGACCAATATTAGGACTAGCTGTTCCCTGTGGCATGGCACATCCCATGATCACATCTTCTACTTCAGCCGGATCTACTCCAGCTCTTGCTACTGCCTCAGCAATAGCCCATCCTCCCATTGTTGGGGCATTTGTATTGTTAAAAGTGCCTCGGTAGGCTTTGCCAATCCCGGTTCGGGCAGTGGAGATGATGACGGCTTCTTTCATTCTATGTTATATTTTGTCTTTTTCCAACATAACGCCAGAAAAGCTAATTTGTTAAAAAAGGGAAGATGTAAAATCTTTTTAATTCGGCACAGAAAATACTATCATTACTCCTGTTCCGAACCAATTTATTAAACCACTTTAAGCTTGTATTTCGCTTGCAAAAAACATTTTACCAGAACGACCTCTCGCTCATTCACGACCAAGGCCATGGAGCCCTATCCAAAGCAGCCTATCTGGTCATTCAGGAATTGTCCTCGCAGCCTGGCAATGTAGTAGTTGATTTAGGGTGCGGATCCGGCATATTATTGCAGTTGTTAGATCGGGAAGGGCTGGAATTATATGGCACTGACATCGCGGAGGCCATGATCCACCTCGCCAAGTAACGAGATCCTCAGGGGCAATATGCCCGGATAGTCGAGTATCGACAGACTATACTCTCTTCTTTGAAGTGAAGGAACAACGAGAGACGGGGCTTCTCAGCAGAGACATCTGAATTTTCAGAAAAGAAGGGAGTCGATACAGGCGATACAAAGAGATCCATTGGTTACAACTGTATTAAGGCCAAGAAATCGAAAATTACTGATACAAATCGGATTCAAGGTAGAGGTTTTGTACCACTATGGCTCGCTCAAATTAAGAAATAAACATATTGCCTTTCTCGTTCAAAAAATGTAAGATTGGGCCTCTACCAATCTGCTTATTTATGGCTTCAGAAGGACTCCCACACACCTCCATGATCTTCAATCTCGCCTACAATATGTTGGGCAGTTATACCCAGGCGGAGGATATCCTTCAAGATATGCAGTTGAAGTTTTTAGAAAACCGATTCCCCGCTGATGCCCCTAAGTCCTATTATGCCAGAGCTACTGTAAATCATTGCATCAATATCTTAAAGAAAGAAGAGCGCATCTCCTACCCCGGGCCCTGGCTTCCGGAACCCTTCATCTCAGCACCCGATGGTATAGAAACAAAGGACCTGCTCTACTATGAATTGGCCTCCCTAATGGAGGATCTGGCGCCACAGGAGCGAGCCGTATTTGTTTTACGCGAAGCGATGGATCTAAGCCATAAGGAAATTGCAGCAGCTTTAGATATCTCCGCAGATAACGCCAGACAGCTCTTTTCTAGAAGTAAGAAAAAGGTCACCCCCTCCACAAAGCCAAGAATTCACTCGGCTTTGGCCTTAGAAAAAGCCCAACAACTCCTGGAATTGATTACCCAAGGAGAGCCTGAAGCATTGATCGACCTATTTACTGCTGATATGCAGCTTATTGCAGATGGTGGTGGAAAGGTTACCACTGCTCGAAGACCTGTTGTTGGCAATGCGAAGGTCGCCAAGTTCTTGGTGAACATCGCTCGCTTCGCTCCTAGTGATTTAGAAATCCGGCCGCTAGAAATCCTTTCTCAAACTGCGATTGGTTTCTTTCAGGCTGGGCAATGTCTGGCTCTTTGGGTTCTATCTTTTGATGAAGAAAACCAACAGATCCGGCGCATCTTTGCGGTGGGCAATCCTGATAAACTTACCCGCCTAGAGTAAAACGATTTTGCCATTCACCCCTCTTCTCCCGTAAAAAACAGAAAAAAAAGAAGGCGCATTCTGTCACATCTTGCTCTGCTCAACTGTATGTAAGGCAACATTGATCAACATCAGTCCTTTTTTTCATCAAACCTGACGTATGAAAGTTTTCATAACTGGTGCCACAGGCATCATTGGTAAAAGAATCGTTAAACAATTAGTCCATCAAAATTATGAAGTAATTGGCCTCGCACGCTCTGGCCAAAATGTGGCTCAACTTGAAGCTATGGGAGCTACTCCCCGACGCGGAAATCTTTTTCAAGCTGAACAACTGATTGAAATTTCTACAGATTGCGATGCCATTCTACATATGGCCACCAAAATCCCCCTCAAAACGATCCCGAAAGCCAAAGATTGGGCCATCAATGACCGAATCCGTACCGAGGGAACTAGAAACCTGATCACTGCGGCGGAGCAGAATGGGATTGAAACCTTCATCCAACAAAGTGTCATCTTTACCTATGGAGACCAAAAAGGAGCACACATCTACTCGGACACTCCCCTCCCGGAGCAAGTCAACTACAATTTACGCTCCAATGTAGAGATGGAAAATATGCTGATTCAACATCCCAGTTTGCAGTATATCATTCTAAGGTTTGGCTTTTTCTACGCTGCCGATTCGGCACAAACCCAGAATATGATGCAAATGGCAAAAAAAGGAAGTTTTCCTGTGATCGGTAAAGGACAAAACTTCATGAACATGATCCATGCAGATGATGCCGCCAGTGCAGTCGTTCATGCACTAGAACATGCCAAACAGCTACAGCGCTCCACCTTCAACATTACGGACTTCTCTCCGATTAGTTTAAAGGATATGATTACCGCTATGGCGAAAGCAAGCCATGGTAGAAGCCCGAGATATATTCCAAAGGCCCTAGCCCGTATAGTGACGGGGAAAGCGGCCGTAGATTTCTTGACTGCTTCGATGCAAATCCAGCCTACGACTAGTTTTGGAGCATGGCAACCGAAATATCCCAACTTTACAAAAGGGATTCAAGAAGTGGCAGAGGAAATCTATCAGGCGGCTTACCAACAAGTGATCCATTCATAAATCCCTACTCCATAGATGAGATAAGCCGATGCGTTTATCTCATCTATCAGCGGGAACTAAATACGCATGGGCTGACCTTATGTATACATGAGGATCATCCGATACCATTCCGCGAAAGACTTTATCACAGACAACTTGGCCTTATTGCAAGAGGAAGAGGCCGCTAATAACCTTATCATTGGTCTCGCCTTCGGCATTAAACACGGAAAATATCCTGTCGAAGAATGTCTACTATTCGCTGTAATCGAAGCTGAAAAAAGTATCCTTTGTGCGCTGCAAACCCCAAATCGCAATCTTACCTTCTATGGTACGGAAAGGGCGATTCCATCTGCTGTCTCATGGTTGAATGACCATTGTGAAAAACATAAGCATATAATTCCTGGCCTCGTAGCCCCTAAGGCACTTTCCAGTGCTTTTGGTGAACATTGGCAGCAACAAACGGATACCCGCTGGAAAATCCACATGGAACAACGTGTTTTCCAGCTCGATCAAGTAACTGAATTTTCCGAAGCTCCCGGTTTTCTCAGAAAGGCCACGCCCGAAGACAAACCAACCATCGCTCGTTGGCTGATCCCTTTCCATCAGGAGGCCATTGGTGAAGACATCAGCGGTGAAGAAATGGAGCGAGCACAAAGAATGCTGGATGCGGATCGCCTCTATTTATGGGAAAATGAAAAAGCGGTGAGTATGGCAGCTTCGACTCGAGCTACCGCCAATGGGATCTCTATCAACGCCGTTTTCACCCCCAAAGAATTTCGTAGGAAGGGCTATGCAAGTAGTTGTGTAGGTAATTTATGCCGAACCTTATTGGCCCAAGGTCATCAATTCTGTTCCTTATTTACCGATGCTAGTAACCCTACGTCAAACAAAATCTATCAAGAAATTGGATTCAAGGAAGTGGCAAAATTTCAATCCGTTAAATTCTTACCAAAGGAATAGGCGCTTGAGGGCCAAAGATAGGTCTAGTTTAGTAGCGGATTGATACCTACCTTTCCTGGAGTAATTTTCGGACAAGTTCTTGGAGATTAGTCCCCAGCGAATCAAATAGGTCTACCCGCCCATGATGAGTCAAACGATCAGCCCTTTCAATGGCTACATTCACCTGGGGTAAAAGTTGGGAGAAATCTGGATGGCTCTTGCTGTAGTTCCCTAAGTGTTCACAAAGCAGATATTCGCAATGTGTACGCTTTCCCCGACGCTTGTTCCATTTTAGTTTGTCCTTTTCCTTAGCAGATAGTTGATTGACATCTACTAGATGTAGCAATAGCCACAGTTCAAAGCAGGGGTTAGAGATTCCTAGGTTATAGTTCTTCTGCGTACAAAGTTGCCTGGACTCCGAGAGTTCCTTGATTGTCCAACTGTGAAAATCACGATCGATCACCATCCAAAGCTCATCGTCCTCATTAATCTTGTATTTACGACGGAAATCATCAAGACGTTGTAAGACATGTCGCGGGGCGCTCCTTCCAGCCTCGGAAGGAATGACCTCTACTTTAACATTGTTATTAGGGAAGTACTCTTCGGCATTAAGTTCAGAGAAATACTTGAGTTCCGTTTTTTGCCCTTCCGTAGCAATTACAAAAAGGCGAGCGTCTCGGAAGCCACTTTTGCGCTTAAATCCTTTTCGTTTTCTGCCCATTTGTTGTTTTTGTTTTCCAGGGCATACCCTCCATTGAAGAAAACTTGGGAACAGCATTGTATCTTCCAACCAGGTATCCAGTTCTTATGTCTTTATCTTTTCGAGGACGAAACTCTTCCAAAGAATAGGTGTCCGACTCGCCGTGCTTGTTCTTCTTTACGAACCAAATTTCATCTTTACGAAATAGGTCTTGATTTAGCAGTTCACTTTCGTGCGTGGTGCAAATCAGCTGACTACGAATATCTTGAGATTCCCGGAAAAAGATCTCAAAGAGTTTGAAGGTAAGATTGGGGTGTAGGCTGCGATCAATTTCGTCTACAACGAAAACTTTCTCTTCTCGAGCTAGTTCTGTGATCGCGGGGATGATATCCATTAATCGCTGTGTCCCGTCAGATTCCTCGTTCATTTCAAAGAGGGCATATCGGTCCTCGTTCTTAATCTTATGCCGGGTCATCAATTTCATAGCATCCAAGGAGCCGTCCTCTAGCCTTACCAAGGAGTATCGAATATTGTCTAAAGAAGTAATTATCGCCCGCTCTCCTAGTTTCAGATCAGCTACAATCTTCCTTTTGATGGCTTCAGGGAGATTCACATCATGGCTAAAGAAATCTACGGAGCTAGTTTCCAAGCCACTAATACCCGTCTTCAGCTCAGCTAGGAACCATTGATACACCTCCTTCATCTCCAAATCGCTATCAATGTTGACCTCCATACCCATAAGCTTTGAATCTGGGAAAACGACAGTCAAAGCTTCTTCAAACCAGCGATAGGAGTCTGTAATGGGATAAATCCCCTTGATGTTGAAAATATTACGATGGTTACTAGAGTTGAGAAAGAGCTCATTAGGCAAGGTGTCCTTGGCAATGTATTCCAAGCGCTTCAGTTCATCCTTGGCGAGCGCCAGCTTTCCAAAACTGATCTGCACTTCGTCCAATACCGTTGTGCGCTCAAACACCTTATAATCTCGCTCTTTATTGAAGGTAAAAAGCCATTCCTGCGAAATGATATGATTATTAAAGATAAAACCGTAAGCGTAGTTATGTCCTCTGTAGTGAAACTCCACTTCGATCTGAGAATCTCGCTCTGATGCTTCACTATCCAACTTAAACTTAGCGTAATCAATGTATTGTTGATGTCGTCCCCCCTTCACGACCAGCTTTTTCAGGAAGCTCACTGCCCGGACAATATTAGATTTGCCGCTGGCATTGGCGCCATAGATCAAGGCAGACTTTAGTATATCTACATCTCGGCTCCGATTTCCCTTCACTACATGTCCCCGTAACGCGCGACTTTTTCCTGGAGTTAGCAGGATCTCCGTCTTCTCATTGAAGGAAAGAAAATTTTCTATAGTAAGCCGAATTATCATCTATCGCAAAGTAATTTGTATCGATTTCGAGAAAAAATCTCATTTCAACTACAAATATACTACAATTACGGCAAGAAGTAAAGATTTATCAAGAATCCCAAGCACTTAGCGTTCCAACAGACGCCCTTGGATCACTTTTTGATAGATCTCATCGTGCAGACTTCGACTGATAGGCACTTTGGTTTTACCTATATAGAGTAAATTCCCTTCTAAGCGGTCAACCGCCGCCGTGGCTACCAGATAAGACCGATGGACTCTCATAAACTTGTCATCCGGTAAGTTTTCTTCCAGCTGTTTCAAAGGGAGGAGGGCCATATAGCGCTTACTAGGGGTATGAATGAATACATAATCCTTAGCAGACTCCGCATAGATGATATCCGAAACGGGAATCTTAATAATTTGGCCATCACTTTTGATGAAGATATGATCTGCTGGTGCCGTAAGAGACTCCGTTTGCTCAGTGTCCAAACGCTGTTGCACCTTCTGTACGGCTCGGGCAAATCGTTCGAAAGAGATGGGCTTTACCAAATAGTCTATAGCATTCAAGTCGAAGCCTTCTACTGCAAACTCTCGATAAGCAGTGGTAAAAATGACCTTAGGAGGTTGCGGAAGTGCTTTCATTAATTCTAAACCGGTCATCTCCGGCATCTGTATATCCAGAAAAAGCAGGTCTGGTTTTTCCTTTTGTAAAAAAGCTAGGGCATCAATGGCACTTTGGCAGGAACCGGTCAACTCCAGCCCGGGCATCTTTTGCACATATTGCTCCAGGCCTTCCCTAGCTAGAGGTTCATCATCAACTATAAGACAACGGGTGATCATCTAATTCAATTTTTAGGTTGATGGTAAAAGCATCTTGATTTTGATCAATAGCCAAATGATGTTTATTCGGGTATAACAGTCCTAATTGACGCTTCAAATTGGCCAAGCCAAGGCCTCCTTGCTGATTATTGTTTTGGCCCTGCGAATTTCCCACTTGAAACGACAGCTGATGCTCTTCCAAACCCAGTCCAATATTAATCCAGTAATCTGAATTGCTTTTGCTGTGCTTGAAGGCATTTTCCACGATGGGCAGCAATAACATGGGAGCAATGAGGTGGCCATTTAGATTTTCTTGTATCTCCACCTGGACCTTAGCCAAATCGCCATGACGAGTCCTTTCCAACTCAATGTAGTTTTTCAGATTGTCCACTTCCAATTGTAAGGGCACACTTCTTTTCTGGGTCTGATACAATTGATGACTTAGGACATCTGAGAGTTGCAATAACATAGACTTACTCTTTGAGCGGTCTTTCTCCATCATCACGAAAATCGAATTCAAAGAGTTAAACAGAAAATGGGGATTAACTTGTGATTTCAAGAGATTAAGCTCTGCCTCTAGTTTTTGCTTCTCCAATTCTTTAGCATAGCGTTCCTTTTGATACCACTGTTGCAGTAAGTAAAGCGTCATAGCAAGGGCAAACAGGATCAGCACCTCTGTTAGAATCACCGCCAGCCCTTCCCACGACCTGAAGAATTCGGCCACTTCCAATGTATTCTCTATGCGAGACGAAAACAACCAATAATGAAGACGATAAGAAACATAGGTCACGAGCAGAATTCCAGGAACAATGGCCAATAGATATTGCGTATATCTACCTTTGAGAAGAAGCTTTGGAACTAAGTAAAATAGATTGAAGTATATGAAAGGCACATAATGCCAACCTGTTATCGCATTGGTTCGCAGATTATCCATATAGTTGTTGTGGAATGCTAAATCTCTAGCAGCCCATAAACACAGATAAATGACCCAGAACAACAAGTGTAGGCCAACCGTCCGTCCGTTTGTCTTTTCCTGAAAATTACTCATAGCATCTAGTTAGCGATCTTCAAACGATATCGAAACTCCAGCAAAGATAGACCAATCCGAGGCAGGCAGTCTTGCCACTCTATGTTCTCCATCATCGGAGTAGGTATATCCAAAAACCTGTTCGAACTGAAAGGGGTTGCGAAATGATATATAAAGTACTGTAAAATTGCCAGAAATTGAAGTCAAGTAACTCGCATTTAAGTTGAGGTTGTGATAGGGCTTAGTCCGGTCAGATAGGAATTCAGGATTATTAGGATTGTAATAAGGACGACCACTGGCGAAGGTATAGGATAGGCCTAACCTCGTCCGCACATTGGTTCTGTAGTTTACTACTACATTTAAAGTGTGCTTAGTGGTGAAAGTTGGAGTTGCAGCAATCGGAAAATCTCGGTATAATCGCTCCGCATCCAGAAAGGAATAAGACAACCAATAGTCTAGTCCTGGCAACAAGGCTTTATCTCGCCAAAAGAAATCAATCCCTTTGGCATGTCCGAAGCCACTGTTGTTGTATTCTAGGCCTTGCCGCCTTACCAATTGATCATAATCCTTTTGATAGAGTTCTATCCGAAAAGTCTGATCATCCGTAATCCATTGATAATTGAAAATATAGTGCGCCGCCTGTTCAAAATTCAAGGGATCTCTTTCCCATAGAAACATGGGCTCAGGCTGCTGGAAAAATTGGCCATAGGCAAAAGAGACTTGACTCTTAGGTCCCGTTTTGTAAGCCAGGGAGAGCCTTGGAGCCAAATTACCAGCCTCCAGCAACTGGCTATGCTCCCCCCTCACCCCTATTCTCGCCGCTAGCTTGCTTTGAATCTTCCAATCCAGTTCACTGAACACAGCCGTGTAGGTGTCCGATAGCTTTGACCCTAGCTCATTGAAATAGTAATCTCCCTTCGATTCAACCCACTCAGCGCCGGTCTTCCACAAGACAGCCCCCCATTCCCGGCTTAAGGTGAAGCGGGATTGTATCGCCCATTCCTCGGAACCAAAGGCGCTTTCATCCAAGGTATTACCATCGTCATCATAGTTGAGGCCAATCACAGCCTTTAGAGACCAATTCTGTCCCAAAAAGCCCTTATAGGCCGTATTCCAAAATACATTATCATTATCACCTCGAAAGGCAGAATTTGTCTCTGGTGTATTGGCGTTTGGGAAAGCCACTCCAATGCTTCCATGTTGGTATTGAAAATAGGACTTTAGCATGGCTCCATTCTCATATCGATGCCGGAATCCCATAGCTGTCCCGGCTCCCGTTGGGGCCTTCAACCAATCCCTGTTTTGGGGAATTAAAGAAAACAGTGGTTGAAGATTAGTATAACTCCCCGAAAAAAGGAAAGCCGTTCTATCATTCCAAACTTTCACCCTTGAGGCTCCAATACCTGCTGCATTTAGACTCAGGCTATATTCGCTATCTTTTGGAATATCATAGGTATTAAGGAGTAAAACGGATGACAATGCACGCCCATATTCTGCCGAGTAACCTCCAGTACTAAAGAGCGTGCCTTTAAATAGAAAAGGATTGAAACGCCCTCGGGACGGAATATCTGGCGTATCTCCAAAGAAAGGCTTAGCGACCAAGGCTCCGTCTATGATCGTTTGGGTTTCATAGGCCTCTCCTCCACGTACAAATATGCCGGTTTCATCATTGACTTGGGACACTCCCGGCAAAGTCTGTAGCGCACCATATACATCGCCCGAAGCCCCAGCATTCGTTACAATATCCAAGGGCTTCAACATGGTAATTTTCTTCTCATCACTGGCTTCAAAGGCCCCGGCAGAAATGACGACTTCCGCCAGTTGGTTACTCCCCTTTTCCAGGACGATTTCCAATTGCAAGGGGCCATTGATTTCAACCACTTGCTCATAGTTTGCATACCCTAGACAACTCACTGCCAAAATCATAGTGCCTTCGGAGGTCGTATTAAAAGTGAAGATGCCATTTTCATCCGTAGAATTTCCATCGAACACTTCCTTCAAGTACACATTAGCAAAAGGCACCGTCTCTCCTTTTTTATCCTTTACTGTTCCGCTAATGGCATGCTGTGCTTGCAGCACCTGGGCCAAAAGCAAAAGAATGACTGTTAATCGCATGGAGTTGAATTAGAGTTTTGCTAATAGCTCTGCCAATAGGTGATGAGTAGGAAACTCCTTCAGACCTTTGTGGCAATACAATTTTGCATCGCCCGTCCTGTCTTCTCGTTGATAGAAAGCAGCTAGATAGTAGTAAGCATCGTCTCTCCCCCAAGTTGGAGCATTTGGGTGCGATGAATATTGATCTGGCGCAGCGAGTGCTTTGAGCAGAAAGGCTTCCGCTTCTTTACCTCCTCCATATTGTTTGGGCTTGTAAAAATCTGCCCTACCTATCCCAAGGAATGCTCGTAAGTTATCGGGGTTTTTCTTCAGGGACTTATTAAAGCTTTTTCTTGCCTTAGCAGAAAGGCCGATGGCTTCTCCTGGTTTAAAGGAAATAGAAAGACTATAAAGGGAACCCAGCAGGGCATGTTCCTCATCATTCAACTTGTCTTTCTGCTTTAGATAGGCCAAGCCCTTATCCGCATAAGTTACAGCCCCTTGATTGTCGTTCTGTACCATTAGATAAATAGCTCCCTGGTAGGCAGCATAGGCTTTCCAATAGTCTAGCCATTCGGAGGACTCCATTTCTTCCAGCTTTCCAATTAGTGATGCCAACTTATCCGTCTGTTCCGCAAAGGATTGATCCTGCGCTTGGTGGATTTGTTCTTCTATCCCTTGCAGTGGATCCTGTGCTTGCCCAAGAGAGAGCAAAGAAGTAAGTAACAGCAAAAAACAGCAGGTGATCTCTTTCATATGACTTAAGTTTTGTGATTTGATTGGCAAGTAAGGTGCTTTCCCGATAGGTCAAAAATTGAATAGCTAGCTGGTAAAAGGCAGTAGATGGATGGTTGGATCTCGTAGACGAGCCAAAGGAGTGACCTGGGGTGTAACTGTAAAAAAAATTACACATCAATTGCATTTATCCCGAAATCCACCTACATTGCAGTGTAAAAAAAATTACACATTCATGCCCGACTATTCTGAACTCAGTAAAAGAGAGCGCCAGATCATGGAAATCATCCATCGATTAGGCGAGGCTAGTGTAAAGGAGGTGGTAGACAATTTAGCCGACGAGCCCTCCTATAACACCATTCGAGTTTCCATATACAATTTGAAGAACAAAGGATACCTGCGCCAGCGGGAGGAAGGTAAGAAGCATATTTATCAACCGGTTGTCGAAGCGGAACAGGCCGAACAATCCGCCTTGAAACATGTTGTCAAAACCTATTTTGGAGGCTCCACTCCAAAAGTTGTTTCTACCCTTTTGAACCTCGATTCCAGCAAAATATCAGAAGCAGAGTTGGATGAGTTAGCCCACCTTATTGAAACAGCCCGTCAGAAAAGAGGAAAGCGATGATCAGTCTTAGCCCATTTGGTTTACTAGCCATAAAATCCGTGGTGATAATTAGTTTGGCTTGGTTTGCGTATCTATTCACGAAGCGCCAAACACCCAAGATCCGCTATTTCACCTTACAGCTATTTTTTTTCATGTTGGTCTTCCTGCCTTTGAGTATGCACGTCTTGCCTGAGTGGCATTGGCAGTATACCAATGCCTTTATGCAGCAAGAATCAAAGACGGTACATGAAACCTTTACCCCAGTGAGCGCTATCTCTCCTGACCAGGCAGTAGTGAAAGCAAAGACCTGCATAAATACTGGGCAGAAATCAATCATAGAAGATTTATATACAGTTGAGGTTGAGCCAGAGGCCACCTCTACCACCGGAGTCCCATGGGATACCTTACTCTACTGGATCTGGATACTAGGCAGTACGAGTTTACTCCTGCATTTAGTACGAGAGTTATTGCTGCTTAGGCGACTGCGCCAATCTCATGAAAGTGACGAAAACCATCCGGTCATCGTTCAGTTATGGACCTCTCTAAAAACTGTAGAACAACTTCCTTCGCCTAAATTTATACTTGATCCTTCCACTCAGATCCCCTTCACTTTTGGGTATCAGCAACCGGTGATTGTTTTGCCCAAGGGAGCGGTCACATGGCCTACAGAGCGGCTTAAGGCTGTGTTGTTGCACGAGGCAGCACACATCAAGCATCAGGACTACCTCCCAAACATCATCCGCCGTTTGGCTTGCTGCCTCTTCTGGTGGAATTACCCCATCTGGGGCTTAGCAAAGAAAGTACAATTAGAAAGCGAAAAGCGAGCTGATCAATGGGTCATTAAGCATGAAATATCGCCCTACGACTATGCAGCCCAATTGGTGCAAATCACCCGACTACTTCAAAGGCCCAAGTACGCCCTAGTATCTTCCATTGGTCACGCCAACCAGTTACGGAATCGAGTGGAACATGTAATCAAAGAAAATTCTAACATGCCTGTTCAGTTTGGGCTCCTAGTTAAGTTGACGTTACTTGTTTTGGGATGTTTAACGATTCTGTCGGCTTGCTTTCAGACAGAAGTCCATTCAGGATACTCCTCTCATGCCGCTTTACAACAAAAAATACACGCACCAGTCGACCAACTCACGCCCCTAATCTGGCAAGTAGGAGAAGAGGAAAACTTGAAAGCTGTTTCGGCCTTAGAAACCTTGCTTACTCATGACTCTGCTCAGGTTCGCTCATTGGCTGCCTGGGCCTTAGGGGAAATAAAGGATCAAAACAGTTTTGCGTCCTTAAAACAGCTCTTGCAAGATGAAGACAGCTGGGTACAAGAGATGGCGATCAGGTCAATTGGAGAGCTGGAGGTTTCGGCCTCTTTAGACCTGATCGCCCCTGTCTTAGAGGCCCCACATTTACATCTTCGTTTGGCGGCAGTGCAAGCTAT
>JAHQWA010000070.1 GCA_019634045.1 Saprospiraceae bacterium | reverse complement strand
CTGTTCTGCGGCTTTAATAATGGCTTCCTCTTTGTCTTTATTTTTTGAAATTACCGTTGGCATAACTGAACTCAAAGTAAAGTAATTAATTCTGCAATTTCAAATGAAATTTCCCACCTATAGTCCTATTCCATTTTTTATTCTAAAAAAGTATCCTTAATCAGGATAAAAATACAATTAAAAATTTACCTTTACTGCATCTTTGGTAAAGCTGTGACTTTTCCACTCAAAGTTACTTTTATCAGAGTACAGTTTACAGATAGTAGAAAACCAACGTATTGACCGTAGTCTTAGAACTACACCTGAATGGTATTATCAGTGCAAAAACAAGTCAGTTTCCCCAAAAGCTAACTCAAGGTTGATTAATATCATCTAAACTTAATAGGCATGAGATTTAATATTTACTATCGGTACATGCTATTGCTTTTGGCAATGGTGGCTCTAAGCAGTGTATCATGGGCACAAACCGAATTAAGCGGTACAGTGACAGATGATGCAGGAGAGCCATTGATCGGAGCAAATGTTACCGTCAAGGGAACTACACAAGGCGCAGTAACTGATCTCGATGGCAATTTCGGTTTCAGTACCTCTGCTTCCCTTCCTCTAACACTAGTAGTTTCTTACACCGGGTATTCTACCCAAGAAGTAGCAGTGAGCAATAACAGCCCTGTCCAAGTACAGCTACTCGAAGGAATATTCACTGAACAAGTGGTGGTTTCTGCTTCCAGAAAAAGGGAGAAAATACAGGAAGCACCAGCTTCTATTTCCGTACTTAGTGCTCGGAAATTAGAAGGAACACCGCAAACTGATGCGGTAAGAAACCTGGTTAATGTGCCAGGTGTACAAATCCAACAACAGAGTGCCGCACGGATCAATATCGAGATGCGTGCTTCTTCAGGTTTGTTCGGAACCTCCGCTTTCCCCATCATGGATTATCGTAGTTTGATCGGTCCTGGTATTGGAACTTTTCAATCGGATCAATCAGGTATCATGAACATTGATTTGGAAAGAATTGAGGTGGTTCGAGGTCCTGGTTCAGCACTTTATGGACCTGGGGTGACATCTGGGGTGATTCACTTTATCACGAAAAACCCTATTGATCATCCTGGAACTACCATCCAGGTAGGTGGTGGTGAATTGAGCACCTTCCTATCCGCTGTGCGCCACGCTGGTGCTAATGAGAATAAGACCTTCGGATACAAGATTAATGCTACCTACAACCGAGGTAATGAATTCACTCTAGATCCGGATGATCCGGATGATGCGGCACAGATTGCCAATTTACGTACTACCATTGTACGTCCAGCAGTTAGTAAGGATCGCGTTGATCTTACGCAACCGGGAACTACTTTGCTAACCATGGATGATCTTGATCCAGATGGTGATGGTAACCCTATGCAGGCAGACTGGTGGAATGCTTCTTTCAACGGACATTTGGAATTCCGTCCACAGGATGATCTAAGTGTGACCGTAGCAGCAGGATATAACACCGCTTCTTCTGTTTTCTACAATGATTTAGGAGAAGGATTGGCACAAGCCAACGAATACTGGACTCAGGCCCGCATGCAAAAAGGTGGCTTGTTTGCTCAGATCTTCTACGTAGATAATGATGGCGGTAAAGAAGACAATCCGACCTTCCTCTATCAAACAGGAAATATGTCCTCAGTAGGAAGAAAGCAGATTGAGGGTCAATTACAGTACAATATTGAAACACCAAACTTCCTCAACGCAGATTGGACTTTCGGTGTAGATTATCGTCAAGCTATTAGTAGCACAAACAATCTAACTTATGGTCGATTTGAAGCTGATGATGATTACCGAATCTTTGGTGGATACCTACAAGGTAAGTTTGCCGTTTCTCCACAGTTAGACATCTTAGCTGCGGGTCGTTATGATGACTTCAATATTTTGGATGAAGGGTTCTTCTCTCCAAGGTTAGCCTTGGTATGGAAGCCAGATCCTAAGCACACTTTCCGAGCTACCTACAACCGCGCAGGAGCGCCTCCAGGTGCCTTGGTTTACAACATTGACTTCCCAGTTAATGCACCAGTTCCTGGTTTATTTGACTTCTGGTTGGCTGGACAGCGTGAGTTGCATGAGTTCAGTGATAACCCAATGATTGATGTGACCATCCCAGGTGTTCCTGATCTACCATTTGGTACGCCAGGTTTACCATTGGCAGTTCCTTTTGGAGCCGTTAATGATGCTGTTTTGGCAGGATTGATTCCTGCATTGGAAGCCAATCCTCAAACTGCTGCCTTGGCACCATTTCTGGATAACTATCTCCGAAACCAGTATACTCCAGGCGGCTTTACAGGTACCTTGGTAGGTGTAAATGCTTTCGAGAATAATACCTTGTTAAACGAACTGATACCAACCAACGAAGCGACAGTAACCATCAATAATACCCTAGAGTTTGGGTATAAAGGTTTGTTCGCTGATAAGTTTGGTTTGTCTGTGGATGTATACAACATTAAAACAAAGGGATTCTCCGATTTCACTCAAATTGGACCACTTATTACTTTGCAGGGATCAAATGTACCGGGTGATCTAGGAGCTCAAGTGCAGGCAGATATCACTCCTGTCCTAATCGGAGCCCTAACACCAGCACTCGGCGCAGAAGGTGCAGCAGCAGCAGCAGCTCAAATTGCCCCTCTCATTGGTGGAGCCTATTCCGCCGGAGGGCAAGGATTTGATGATCAAGCATCAGCATTATATGGCATCTTCGGTGCAGTAGAGTCTAGTTTAGTACCTCAAGGTGACGGAATCGTACACGTTCCTGCGGGTTACCGTATTTTCCCAGATGCTGAGGCATCTTACTGGGGAATTGACTTAGCCATGGAATACTACTTCTCCAATGATCTTTCAGCTTGGTTCAACTATTCTTACGTAAGCGATACTGAGTTTAGAGGAGAGGAACTAGGAGAGCCTGCTGATTCTCCATTGTCGATTTTCTTCAATGCGCCAAAGAACAAGTACAGAGTAGGATTGAACTATACGCCTGAATTTGGTTTCAGAGCTAATGTTTCTTTCCAACATGATGATTCTTTCTTCGCAAGTGTTGGACAGTACACAGGAGACACTGACGTGAAGGATCTAGTAGATATGGGTGTTGGATACGCTTTTGATAATGGCTTGACCATCGATGTTTCTGGTCAGAACATTTTCAACAACGAATACCGTGCCTTTGCGAATATGCCTAGAATTGGACGAAGAGTTGTTGCCCGATTGACTTATACTTTCGGTAACGAATAATGAAGAATTGAGGTAAGGCATTATTCTACATTTGATTGTAGTTTGATATATATTATAAAGAAGGCTTCCCAAGTTGGGAAGCCTTTTTATTTTCAGTAAAACTAAACTATCAGTTGAATATAAAATGCTATTTAATGCTTATGCCTAGGAGGTTAATCCTCCCAAATCACTCTTCTTTTATCCGAGTGCCAGGGTTCGTACTTAGTCATGTAACATTCATCTATGGCCCCTCTTCTAATTTTTAAGGTAGGAGTCAGCAGATTATTGTCTGGCGACCAGGCCTCTTTAGCAATAATCACCGTAGAAATTCTTTCGTGCCCATGCAATTTGGTATTGATCTCCTGCAATTGGCTTTCCAGTCTTTCTGTCACCTTTTCTTGCGATTCCTCTAAACCGATCTCTGACAAGTTTACCAAAGCTACAGGCTGCGCGATTCCTAGACCTGCCACGCAAATTTGTTCGATAAAATCATTGTCGCTGAAATGATCCTCTAATTCTGTAGGTACGATAAACTTACCCTTACTTGTCTTAAAGGCGTCTTTCACTCGACCGATGATTTTGAAGTACCCATCTGCATCGATCAATCCTTTGTCACCAGTATGAAGCCAGCCATCAACCAGTACTTCACCAGTCTTTTCTTCCTCTTTGTAGTATCCCTTCATCATCCAAGGCATCTTCATGAGGATTTCACCCGTATCTGCATCGATTCGTCCTTCTGCATTCGGTACAGGTTTTCCTACGGTATTAGGCTTGTGGCCATGCTCTGGCATTAGCGTAAATCCGCCAAAGTTTTCCGTCATCCCATATACCTCTCGAAGGTTGATGCCAAGTTTTCGATACCACTGCTTCAAATTTTCTGGCGTGATGGAAGCACCGGTCAGGACTAAGGTGGCATTGGTCAAGCCCAAAGATTGCTTGATCTTCTTCTTAACCATTCCAGATACGATAGGAATTCTAAGCATACGATCCAACTTCTTCTGAGGCATCTTTGACAAGACCGCTAGATAGAACTTAGTCCAAATTCGGGGTACAGCGAAGAACAGTGTAGGTTGAATATCTTGCAGGTTTTTACCGAAGGTGTCTAAGCTTTCGGCGAAAGCAATAGATCCGCCGGACATTAAGGCTGAAAGTTCAACAGCCGTTCGTTCCGCAATGTGGTTCAACGGTAAAAAGGAGAAAAAACGCGGATTGGGATCCGTGATAACTTTCAAACTATTATTCAACACCTCATTTCTTACAATTAAGGAAGCATTCTCGTAGTCGTGAATAACTCCTTTGGGGCTTCCCGTGGTACCAGAAGTGAACAGAATTGTCCACATATCGTTGAGGTTGGGCTCATGGTTCTCAGTAACCGGTTCGTATTTCTCTAACAAATCATCCCAAGCTACTCCTCGGGTCACCTTTGCATTCCCTTCGTAGTGTGGAAACTTGATAATCGGCATGTCCTCCGGAATACCTTTATCAATTCCATCCCAATGATCCAGTTTACCAACAAAAACTGCCTTCGTGTCACTTTTGGGAATAACCTCGGATAATTGCTCTGCGGACAGGTTCGCATAAAACGGTGTCGATACGTAGCCTCCCATCATAATGGCGATATCAGCAATGATCCAATGATAACAATTCTTAGATATGATGCCAATGTGATCGCCTTTCTTCAGGCCCATCGCTCTGAGGGCCGCTACCATTTTCCGGGCATCCCGTCCGACCTCAGCAAAGGTCATGGTCTTCCAGGTTTCTCCATAGGGTTGCTTAAGGAATACCTTATTCGGTTTTTCCTTTTCCCATCGATAGAAGTACCCCAAAGGGGTAATTAAGTCTTCAAATAATCTACTATCCATGTTTTTCAGTTATTGTGTCGCTTTTTAATGGTTTACAAAAGTTATAAAACTGATTCTTTTAAAATGTTTTGCTACATCTAAAATTAATGCATTAATATACCCTTCTATAGGTGAATTACAAAATAATAATTGCTGCTAAAAGGGGGCAATTTTAGGAATGGCTTGAATTGGCATATCAAAGGAATTAAATTGACCACTCCCCGTGATTTTTGCTACGTTCCCTAAACGATTAGATCATTTTTGAGTGTCTAAATCAAAAAAATTGTAATTTCACGGTACCCTATTAACCGCCTCAGTTAATTGTTTCAAATTCGACCTCTTAGACACTATCAATAGCAACTATTATTTCCTTTTTCTTAACATGATCTTCGTTCATATTCGATGTTATGCTTTGCTAAACAAAAGCTAAACTTTCGGCCTTTTTGACATTCGTCAAAGGAAACCCTCTTTGGGCTTTTGATTCTAGCACGGGGCATTGGCATTGATTTTCCCGTTTACTTCTCATGGACATCAGAAGACCGAACTAACAAGCGGTCAACTAATCATCTGTTTTCTTATTTATCAACGCTTTAACATAGCTTATGAACCGATTAAGACTTTGGCTATCCGTAGTAGTATATGTGCTAATTGTAGGGTCTGTAGAAGCCCAGCGTAGTTGTGGGACAATGGATCATCTACATTTCGAAGAAGAAGTTAATCCAGAAATAGGTCTACAACTAGAGGAAATTGAAAGGCATGCTCAACAGGTCATGCAGGGTGGTGCTAGAGCGGTTGAGGGAGTAATCTCTATCCCAGTCGTTTTCCATGTAGTTTATAACACGGCAGCCCAGAATATTAGTGAAGCGCAGATCCAATCTCAAATTGACATTTTGAATGAAGACTTCCGTCGATTGAATGTAGATGCCGTAAATACACCAGATGACTTTTCGGGTGTAGCCTCCGATGTAGAAATTGAGTTTTGCTTAGCTACCGTAGATCCAAACGGTCAAGTCACCAATGGTATCACGCGTACCCAGACGAGCGTGACGGAGTTTCCATTAAATACCAACCAGGATTACCGAGCAGTGAAGTTTAATTCCAGCGGAGGAAAAGATGCCTGGCCTTCCTCAGATTATCTAAACTTCTGGGTGGCCAATCTCGGAGGAGGCATCTTGGGTTATGCCACTTTTCCAGGCGGGGATCCTGCCATTGATGGTGTAGTTTGCGGATACCGATTTGTGGGAAATCAAGGTACAGCTACTGCTCCCTATAATCTGGGTAGAACCGGAACACACGAAGTAGGGCATTGGTTAAACCTCAGACACATTTGGGGTGATGGTAATTGTAATGCTGATGATTTGGTGGCAGATACACCAACGGCTGGTGGCCCAAATTACAGCGGGAGTCCCTGTGTCTATCCTGGTCCCAATAGCTGTACTGACGGCAATGGCGATTTACCAGATATGTTCCAAAACTATATGGATTACAGTGATGATGGTTGTATGAACCTCTTTACTGCTGGACAAAAAGACCGTATGCGAAGTCTTTTTGAGGCGGGAGGAAGCAGAGCAAGCCTACTCAATTCCGATGGTTGCGGCCAAGGAACCCCACCTACCTGCGATGATGGCATCCAAAACGGGGATGAAACTGGCATAGATTGCGGAGGTAGCAATTGTGCCCCCTGCCCCTGCCCACAAAGCCCATTAACCTTAACGATTAATCTAGATAACTACCCTGAAGAAACTAGCTGGTCCATCATCAATGCTAGCAACACCATCGTGGCATCAGGAGGAACCTATGGGACCAGTCCAGACGGTTCTACGATCAGTGAAGTGATCAATTTAGCCGCAGGCGACTATACCTTCACCATTAATGATTCCTATGGCGATGGGATCTGCTGTACCTACGGCAATGGCTCCTATCAACTGACAGATGCTAATGGTTTGGTGATTGCTGCTGGAGGAGACTTTGATTCTTCAGAAAGTTCACTTTTCTGCGCAAGCGGAGGAGACCCGACACCTACTTGTACAGATGGCATCCAAAATGGGGAAGAGACCGGCGTTGACTGTGGTGGCCCAGATTGTCCAGATTGTCCAACGGAACCTAGCTGTACAGATGGTGTTCAAAATGGAGAAGAGACTGGCGTCGATTGCGGCGGGCCAGATTGCCCAGCCTGCCCAACTTGCGATGATGGCCTCCAAAATGGGGAAGAAACAGGAATTGACTGTGGCGGACCAGATTGTCCAGATTGCCCAAGCTGTAATGATGGTGTACAAAATGGAGGAGAGACCGGCATCGATTGCGGCGGGCCAGATTGCCCAGCCTGCCCGACCTGTGATGATGGCATCCAAAATGGAGAGGAAACAGGAATTGACTGTGGCGGACCAGATTGTCCAGATTGCCCAAGCTGTAGCGACGGGATTCAGAATGGTCAGGAAACAGGCGTCGACTGTGGCGGACCGGATTGTCTTGAATGTTCCGATGAGTGCACGGACAACCTAATCCAAATAACAATCGTACTCGATAACTTCCCTGAAGAAACTTCTTGGGACATTAGGAATGGCTCTACCATAATAGCTAGCGGTGGGCCCTATGGAGATTTCCCGGATCGCGCTACCGTTACAGAAGAAATCTGTCTGCCAAACGGATGCTATGACTTCACCATTTATGATACCTATGGAGATGGCATTTGCTGTACCTATGGGCAAGGTAATTATCTAGTAACGTTAGTATCCGATGGGAGCACCCTAGCCAGTGGAGCAAGCTTTGATTTCGTCGAAGCTACTAATTTCTGTGTAGGTGGCGGACCGGAGCCCACCTGCGAAGACGGCGTCCAGAATGGAGCGGAAACAGGAATTGATTGTGGCGGACCAGATTGTCCAGATTGCCCGACAGGCCCTACTTGCGAAGATGGAATTCAGAATGGGGATGAAACAGGAGTAGACTGCGGAGGCTCCTGTGCTCCTTGTGAAGTTGGCTGTACGGAGGTAAACGTCAATGGAAATGACTTTGAAAGCAACTATGGACTTTGGAATGATGGTGGCTCAGATTGTCGAAGAGTTTCTAATGACGCGGCTTATGCTAATAGTGGAATTTACTGTGTGCGTCTGCGCGATAATTCCAATTCCTCCGTATTGACAACTGATGTTTTGAACCTTAGCAGCTTAGAGGAGTTGACGGTATCCTTCTCCTACTACGCTCGAAGTATGGACAATAGTAATGAAGATTTTTGGTTACAAATCTCGGATGACGGGGGAGCCAGTTACACCACAATAGAGGAATGGAATCGCGACGATGAGTTTCAAAATAATCAACGGAATTTTGACACGCTTGTAATTCCAGGGCCTTTCAGCGCCACTACAAGAGTACGTTTCCGCTGCGATGCTTCTTCCAATTCCGATTATGTTTACCTAGATGATATTGTTATGACTGGCTGTCAGAGTGGCAATAGAACCGGAGACGGGCTGGTCATCGTAGATCAAACCTTCGCTGAAGGTGCAGCATCAACAGAAGTATTTGAAGGTATATCCAAGGTGGATGTTTTCCCCAATCCCACTCAGGGTCTACTCAATGTCCGTCTCTCAAGTGATAAAACAGATGAGACTCAGTACATTATTACGGATCTATCTGGCAGGCTCATGCAAAGATTCGTTAATGAAGTCGAAGCAGGAACAGCCATGCGATCCTTTGATTTAAGCAACTTAGAAGCAGGTATTTACCTCCTACATGTGGTACGAAGTGACGAACGCAGTAGCCACAAATTCGTGGTAATGCCATAGCACCTATCTATGCTATCAACAACTTGTCAAGGGAGCTGATCACGTCTAATCTCTTGATGGGTTGTTGATAGATTTTTGCCGATTGGAGGCTCAGTAAGGATTGTTTCCAATTTTCTTTTCTCTCCTATTTTCCATCTCTATTTTGACCATCTGCCCAAATAAAACACATTACCATTTCAGCTATACCATAATTTTATTGTAATTTTGCCTCCGCGAGAGCTATCCCGACACACATCAATCAGCCTTCCCTCCACTCATAGACATGATATCGTTCATAAGTTTGTAAAACTTAACCCAATTAGTTAATGGATTGGCTAGCCTATAATTCTGCTAGCCCTTCAAGCATATATTCTACCTGTTTCTAAACTTTGCAAATTAGCCTATGACTAAAGTAAGACTAAGACTCTATGCGGCCCTAATGCTTCTCTTAGGGCTCAATCTCTCTCTCTCAGCACAAAGAAATTGCAGTGCGATGGATGTGTTGGAACATGAACATAAGCAAGATCCAAACCTTCAACAACGGATGGAGGAAATTGAACGGCATACACAGCAGGTTATTCGGGGAGGAGCAAGAGCTGTAAATGGCGTAATTACGATTCCCGTTGTATTCCACATTGTCTACAATACGGCTGAAGAGAACATCAGTGATGCTCAAATCCAATCTCAAATTGACATATTAAATGAAGATTTTCGCAGACTCAATGCAGATGCAGTTAATACTCCAGTAGACTTTCAAGGAGTAGCAGCTGATGTTGAAATTCAATTCTGCTTAGCCTCTACAGATCCCAATGGTTTTGAAACCATTGGGATTACCAGAACCTTCACAAACACAACGTCGTTTCCCGTTACTGAAACGGAACGTAACAACATGAAGTTTGCCTCTACAGGTGGTAAAGATGCTTGGCCCGCAAGTGACTATCTCAACTTTTGGGTTTGTGATTTGGCTGGTGGTATATTAGGTTTTGCACAGTTTCCAGGTATGAATCCAGCTACTGATGGAGTGGTTTGCGACTATTTATATACAGGTAATATTGGAACTGCAACAGCTCCATATGATCTAGGAAGAACTGGGACGCATGAAGTAGGGCATTACCTAAACTTAAGACATATCTGGGGAGATGGCAATTGTGGACTTGATGATGGTATCGCTGATACTCCCCTGGCAGGAGGCTCTAACGGAACAGGGCCGCCGTGTACATATCCTGGCCCTAATAGTTGTGATGAAGGCCCTGGAGATCTCCCTGACATGTTCCAAAACTATATGGACTACTCTCAAGATGCCTGTATGAATCTTTACACAGAAGGACAGAAGTCGCGAATGAGAGCTTTGTTTGAAGAAGGAGGAGCAAGAGAAAGTCTACTAAGTTCTCCAGGTTGCGATCAAGGTGCTCCTGCATCTTGTGATGATGGATTACAAAATGGAGATGAAACTGGCGTCGATTGTGGTGGGTCTGATTGTGTGGCATGTCCAACGTGCGATGATGGTATTCAAAATGGCCAAGAAACTGATATAGATTGTGGTGGTAACTGCAGTGTCTGTCCAACTTGTGATGATGGTATCAAAAATGGAGATGAAGAAGGAGTTGATTGTGGCGGACCCGATTGCTCATCCTGCAATGGATGTTTCGACCAGCTCGATTTTAGCGATTTTGACGAAGATTTTGGAATATGGATTGATGGTGGTTCCGACTGCCGTCGAAGTTCTACAGATGCTGCATTTGCTGTTGGGGGAGTTGGCGCATGTGTTAGACTAAGGGATAACTCTTCTTCCTCCGTAATGACCAGTGCTACCCAAAATCTTGCCAACTTTGGAAGAGTTAGAATTAATTTCTCTTATTTGGCCGTGAGTATGGACAATGCCAATGAAGATTTCTGGTTACAGATCTCTACTGATGGCGGAACTACATTTACGACGGTCGAGGAGTGGAATTTGGGTGACGAATTTGAGAATGATATTCGATACAATGAAAGCCTTGAAGTAAACTGGACTTTTACAGCAAATACTCAATTCAGATTCCGCTGTGATGCATCTGATAACGGAGACTATGTATACATTGATAATGTGAGAATTACTGCATGCGATGGTAATCCCGTTGAACCTACCTGTACTGACGGCATCCAAAATGGGCAGGAAACGGGTGTAGATTGCGGGGGACCAGATTGCCCAGATTGTCCTACCGAGCCAACTTGCGATGATGGCATCCAGAATGGGCAGGAAACAGGCGTAGATTGTGGTGGACCAGATTGCCCGGATTGCCCTGTTGAGCCGACCTGTAATGATGGGATCCAAAATGGACAAGAAACAGGCATTGAT
>JAHQWA010000069.1 GCA_019634045.1 Saprospiraceae bacterium | reverse complement strand
TATAAGAATTTTTCGAGAGCCATTGAACGTCTGCTCATTGCGGAAAAGACGATCCAGCGCATGGACCCGCCATTGGTCTTAAAGGATCGATATTTTCTCACTTTGATCCATAGCGGTTTAGGTCGAGTCTATGAGCGCAATGATGAATACCCCAAGAGTGTGCGTGCTTATATGCGCGTGATCGAGATATGCGAATCCATGCCGATGCGTTCTCGCTTATCTTGGCATTATTTGAATGTGGGGAATGGCTATATGGCCATGGATGAGCAAGATAATGCCGAAGCCTATTTCCAAAAGGCTATTGAGGTCACGGATGATAATAGCCCAAATGCGAGAGCCGGGGCTTATGCTAACCTGGGTTTCTGCTATTTCGATCGTGAAATGTATACCGAGGCGCTAGAATTATTTGATCGGGCAGAATCGCTCTACAAGGAAAACTCAGAGGAAGATTACTACAACTTTTCCATTATAGAATCTTGGCGGGGACGATTGTATAGCGAAATTGATGAGCCAGATCTAGCGCTTGCGCACTTTGCTTTGGCTTATGAGAATGCTAGTTTGACTGAAGATAACCGGCAGATGGCCATAGTATGCAAAGATATGGCTGCCTTCTATGCAGAGTTGGAGGATTTTAGAAATGCCTACGAATACCAGTTGTTGCACGCTAAATTTGCGGAGCAGTATTCTGAAGAAGTGAATAAGCGGCAACAGATGGAATTGGAGGTGCAATATGAAGCGGATAAGAAAAAGCAGGAAACGGAACTATTGAGGCTACAGGCTACTAAGCTTCAGCTAAAAGCTTTGCGGGCGCAGATGAATCCGCATTTCATGTATAATGCACTGAACTCTATCCAACACTTCATCACGTCCAATGATGTTTCGTCAGCAGCGAAGTACTTAGCCAAGTTTGCGAAGCTGATGCGCCAGAGTTTGGATCATTCTGATTTGGAGATCATTTCCCTGGAAAAAGAGATCGACTTTCTCGAAAACTACCTCTACATCAATGAAAAATTGCGGTTTCAAGAGAAACTCAATTACAAGATCATTGTGGATGATGAGATAGAGGAGGATATCCTTGGCGTTCCTACCATGATTGTACAACCCTATGTGGAAAATGCAATTGAACATGGACTCCGTAGTAGAGAGAATGGCTCGTTAACCGTCACTTTCTCCTTTTCAGGAGAGGAAGATGAAGAAACTATACTCTGTGTAGTCGAGGACAATGGCATTGGTAGAGAAAAAGCTGCACAATTGAAAATGGAAGATCCTGAGTTCCAAAATCACCGATCTAAGGGAACGCGTATCACCGAAGAAAGACTGAGCATTCTACACAATTCCAAAGAAGAGTTGTTTGTGGAGATCATCGATCTAAAACATTCTGAAACAGGTGAAGCACAGGGAACGCGAGTGGAGATCCAGATCCCAATTATGGAGATCCAAATGAAGTAGGCGATGTCTGTCTAATCCAAATACTATTGCGTGAATTAATTTTTTTCTAGCTTTGGGAAGGATGATCTTGTCCTAAAGCTCATTTCTTCTGTCCTATTCATGCAGAGACAATTAACCAAGTCCGTTGCCGTGCTCCCTTTTGTCAATCGAAGCAATGATGCAGAGCATGAGTATTTCAGTGATGGAATGACGGAGGAGATTATCAATGCTCTTTCTAAGGTTAAAGAAATCAAAGTTACCTCCAGAACTTCTTCCTTCTTTTTCAAAGACAAAGAACTTCCCATTAAACAGATTGGCGAGCAATTGGGGGTTTCCGCGATTTTGGAGGGGAGCATACGGCTCTCAGCGCAAAAGATGAGGATTAGCGCGCAGTTGATCGATGTCTCGGAAGACTATCCATTTTGGTCAGAAAAATTTGATCGGGACCTTGACGATATCTTCGCTGTGCAGGATGAGATTAGCCTTTTGATTGCGGACCGTTTGCGGGAGCACCTGGGGCATTTTGAATTGGAGGATCAACTTGTGGATCAACCCCGTCTTTCTGTAGCGCAATACCAACAGTACCTGAGGGCAAGATATCACCTGCTTAAGATGAGTAGCGCTGATATACAGAAAGGATTGGCGATTCTTGAAGAGGTGATGGAGCAAGAGGTTACCTCTCCCTTGGTCTATCTTGGAATGCATTTAGGGTATACGCTTTTGGGCTCCATGGGTTTAATGCCAGCAGAAGAGAGTTTTGTTAAAGGTAAGGGCTTTCTAGATCAAGCTATCGCTTTGGATCCGAACCTGGCAGAATGCCAACTGCATATGGCCTTTGATAGTTTCCTACTCGCCTGGGACTTGCCTGCCTCTTACGAACATTTGAGGCGAGCGTTGGAGATTCGTCCAATGGTCGATATCTATCAGACTTTTACTTCTATCATTGTGGCGGAAGGGAATTACGAGGCAGCCATGCATTACATTCAACAAGCCATACAAATAGATCCCTTTTCGTCTATTAATTATCATTTAAAGGGCTTTGTACAATATTGTCAGGAAAAGTATGAAGAAGCCTTGCTAAGTTTTGAAGAAGTATGGAAGTTGAAAACAGATGCCAAGGTGCCGGTGCTGTATAAGGGCCAAGCGCTGCTGCTAATGGGTAAGCCACAAGCCGCATTGGCGTATTTTGATCAGCTTCCCGCCCATTTAGATGGTGATCTGAACCGGGAGGCTGGACTAGCTATGACCTACGCTACTTTGGGCCAAATAGAACAGGCGGAGCACTATGTAGCCCTGATCAAGAATGCGATGGACTCTCCCTTGAAGGAACGAGCCATCTACCATCTTATTCATTGCTATACGACCCTTAAAAGGCCAGACCTAGCGCTCAACTGGCTGGAGAAAGCGGTAGAACTACATTTGCCTTTGATCATCTACTTCTATGTAGAACCGATATTGAGACCGCTGCATAAAGAAACCCGATTTCAAGCGGTAATGCGGCAAATATTGGGCGACAAGCCCTCCTTCGACTTCCAAAAGAGAAAATACAAAAAGTCCTTGCTGGACCCTGCGCTTTTGGATCAATACAAAAAGCAATTGGAGCAATTAATGCAGGAGCAAGAGCCTTATCTCGACCCCGCTTTAAGCCTTCGTACGCTAGCTGAGAAAATGAGCATACCTCCCAATCAACTGTCGCAGTTGCTCAATGCAGGATTTGATCAAAACTTCTCCGAATACGTCAATGGTTACAGACTATGGGCTTTTAAAGAAAAGGCCAATGACCCTTCCTTGCGGCACCTGACTATCCTGGCTCTTGCTTTCGACAGTGGGTTCAATTCCAAAACAGTTTTTAATACCTTCTTCAAAAAATCCATGGGCATGACACCTAGTGCCTACTGGAAAAAAATTGTCAACGCATAAGTTCGGATTTCAAAATCGGAACGATTCCACCCTTGTTTGCCCCCTACCTTTGAGGCAAGAAATTACTTATTCATTAATCCTCAAAGTCTAATTGAAATGAAAGCTTTAGTAAGAGCGCAATACGGATCACCAGAAGTATTACAAGTGCAAGAAGTCGCCATTCCAAACCTGGGAGAAAAGGATATCCTCGTAAAAGTATATGCCAGTTCTGTTACCGCAGCGGATGGCTTTTTAGTCAAGGGAACCCCTTATTTTGGACGCCTTATGACCGGACTATTCAAGCCCAAACAAACGGTTCCGGGTACCGGTTTTGCCGGGAGAGTGGAGGCCGTCGGAGCAGCCGTGGAGCAATTTCAGGTGGGAGATGAAGTATTTGGCGAATCTGGATTGAATTTTGGAGCACATGCGGAATTCTTACGGGTTGAAGAAGCGGGCGTGATTATGAAGAAGCCTGCCCAACTATCTTTCGAAGAAGCCGCCATCCTTTGCGATGGCCCCTTGACTTCTTTCAATTTCTTACGGGAGATTGCCAAGATACAGCCCGGGCAGAAGGTCCTGATCAATGGAGCTTCTGGGAGTTTGGGGACAGCCGCGGTGCAGCTAGCCAAGCATTTTGGGGCAGAAGTGACTGGAGTTTCTAGCGCAAAGAATCATGCACTATTGAAATCCCTCGGCGCAGACCATGTGATTGATTATCGAACGGAAGACTTTACGCAATCAGGGATTGAATATGATTTAATCTATGATGCAGTTGGGAAGCGGTCTTTCTCCGAATGCAAGCCGGCCTTGAAGAAAGGCGCGGTGTATATGTCTCCCGTACTAACGATCAGATTGCTCTTGCAAATGTTGTTTTCTAATTGGGTCGGCAGTAAGAAAGCTAAATTCTCTGCTACAGGTCTGCGTCCTGTACCGGTATTAAGAGAAATGCTCAAAGATATACTGATCCTTTCCGCAGAAGGCAAGCTTCGATTGATCATGGATAAGATGTATCCATTGGATAAAGGCGTAGCGGCGCATACGTATGTGGATACGGGTAGGAAAGTGGGGAATGTGGTGTTGCAGATGGCAAAAGGGTAGTGGCTCCTGGCTCAGAGGGGTCTACGACCAAGCCCTCCAGTTTCAGTATCACAACCGCTGTATCGACTGATTTAGACTGAGTTTTGTTACCGGACATCCTAAGTGAATCGAGGATCGGTACAGTGGTAATCGAAGGCCTTAGCTATTGGATGCTTCCGATTCTACTTAGTTCTTGATGAATCCCTTGTTTTAGATCGGTAGCCGTGATTTCATTAGATCCTTTGCTCAGCGCCTTAATGGATACGTTTCGGATAATATTAATGATGCTTCCGCGGCTTAGTTCGAATTTCTGGGCAATAGCAGTAAGGTTGATATCCGCGGCTAGGGCAGCTTGCTTTGGAATTTCCCGTTGCCAAATGCGCAACCTTTGAGTCGGGTCAGGCATAGGGAAATCTATACTCGCCTGGAATCGTCTGATGAAGTTCTGGTCTAGGTTCATTTTGTTCTCAAAAGCTAAAATAGCTACTCCGCTCACATTTTCTAACTTGTGTAAAAGATAGGCCATGGCCTGATTGATATATCGACTTTCAGCTGATTGGATATTCGTCCTTTTTCCGAACAGTGCATCCGCTTCATCAAAAAATAGAATACACTTTTTCTGATCCAGTAGGTCAAATAGATGAGCCAAGTTCTTCTCTGTCTCACCAATATAGGTCGAGACCAACATAGGGGAATTTACCTTGTAAACCGGTATGTCAATACTTTTTCCCAATAAACCTGCAACCATACGCTTTCCCGTACCCGGAACTCCGTGGAACAATGCTAGAAATGCTGTTGAGAGTCGTCCTGCTAACCCCCAATCATTGAGTAACGTATCACCATGAGATAACCAGTTTTCGATGTCTTTGAGTTGATTGATAGTCCGAGGGAGTAATTCGAGATCCTCCCAGGCAAGCTTAGTTTGGATCTTTTGTACGGCGAAGTGACTTTCC
>JAHQWA010000068.1 GCA_019634045.1 Saprospiraceae bacterium | reverse complement strand
ATAATAGGGGTGTCACTAATATGGTAAGCCTCAGTGCTTGGATTAAGACAACGTCTGACGAACGGCAATTTATTTTGGCGAAATACAAGGCTGCTCAAGATCGAGGATACTTTCTCGCTACGCTCAATGGAACCGCGACTTTAGGCGGGAGAGATGGTTCCAACCAATTCTATGAAATCTCGGATAGCGAAGTATTGATCAATGATGGAGAATGGCATCATGTAGTCGGGGTCATAGATAGAAATGATTGGAAATTATTTGTGGATTGTCTGGAAGTGGCTTCAAATACTACTAATACAAGTAATCCAAATTTTGAATCTACCGATCCCTTAACAGCTGGCTATTGGCATGAGGGGTCAGGAGATGGCAATCGCCGTTATTTTAATGGGGTTATTGATGAGCTGCGAGTATATAATAGGGTTATTAGCTCGACCGATATAGATCAGTTGTGTTTTCAGGAGAACTACATCGCCACATGGAATACAACTTATGGTTTAAAGGCGTACTATGACTTTAATCAATCGGATGAAATTACTGATCTAAGCGAAACGGCCATAGATGGGATTGGTTTTGAATTAACAGTCGGTCGGGGTATAGAAGACACGATAGGCTCCGCATACCTTTTCAATGGGCAATCAAGTAGAATAGAATGTTCTACTAGTAACCGAGATATAACAGATAAGGTTAGTTTGAGTGCTTGGATTAAGACCGAGTCCTTCGAAAGGCAGTTTGTTTTTGCTAAATATAACTCATCACAGGATGCAGGTTTTTTCCTGGCAACATTGAATGGAACGGCAACCCTAGGAGGACGCGACGGTTCAAACTCTTTTCATGAAATTTTTGATGAAACCCTCCTAATCAATGATGGAGAATGGCACCATGTAGCAGGGATCATTGATCAAAATAACTGGGAGTTGTATGTAGATTGTGTCAAGGTAGCTTCCAAGGAAACAGGCACAGTTTCTCCCGACTTCCAAAATACAGACCTGTTGACTATCGGTTATTGGGAGGAAGGAACAGCAGAAGGAAATAGGCGGTATTTTGATGGCACCATAGATGAGCTTCGGTTATACAATATTGCCATTCGGCCAGAATTGGTTTCTATATTATGTGATCGTCAAACATTGGTTCCTACAGATGAACAAGTAGAAGAGACTTCGCCTCGTATAAAGGTTTTTCCTAATCCGGCAAAAGATTATCTAAAATGGGAATTGGGAATCGCAAACCATTTCCAACCGGACAGCTATTCCATTCTCGATATTTACGGAAGGGTTATAGATAGGGGAAAAGTCTATATTGATCAAGTTGAAATCAGAGATTTGACGCCGGGAACTTATTTTTTGATTTTAGAAGATCAGAAGAGACAAAGAAGTTCAACCAAATTTATAAAATACTAATGAAGGCTTAAGCATACTAACCTTAGTTCTGAGGCTTTACCCAGGGCTAAGGGGGATATCCTCAGATATAGGGTTGTGTATTGGGTTTGAGCAACCCCATTTTTCGTTCTTGATAAATAGAAATATCTTTGTGTCGAATTATCGATAAAAGATACAGAAATGCCCGACGTCCATCCCAAAATCTCCCTCATCATATGCACCTACAACCGAGAAAAATTCCTCGGACATGCCCTGCAGAGCTTAACCGCACAAACCCTAGCTCCTGAAGATTTTGAGATACTGATCATCAATAATAATTCGACGGATAGTACCCCTAGAATCAGCCAGGACTTCATTGCAGCAAATCCGAAACTTAATGTTCGCTACTTCGTAGAATCGAATCAAGGTCTTTCTTATGCCCGAAATCGTGGCATCAAGGAAGCTGCGGCACCGATCATTACCTATATCGATGACGATGCGGAGGCAGAGAAGGACTTCCTAGAAAAAGTGCTATCCTTCTTCGAAAAGAAGCCGGATACAGCTGGAATCGGCGGCAGGATACTGCCAAAGTACGAAGGTAGCCCCCCCCAATGGATGAATAAATACCTATATGGTTTTGTGACGAAGGTAGATTTTGGAGATCAGGGCTTTACCTATACTGGCAAAAGCTATCCAGCAGGATGTAATATGACGTATCGGAAGGACCTGCTGGAGCAAGTGGGAGGATTTAATGAAAACTTAAAATGGAGAGCCGATGATAAGTATATATTCTTTGCTATTAAGGAGGTATCAGATCAAGTTTATCATTATCCAGAGGCCGTGGTTCAACACAATATAGATGCGTATCGTACCACAGATGAAAATTTCTTGAAACTCAGTCGTAAGTTCGGAAGTGAGGAACGAATAAGAGTAAAGGATATTGGACAATGGGTATTTTTCAACAAGGTATTTGAATTTGTGTTTAAACTTGGTGCTAGCGTAGTTTTAGCCCTAATGTTTGCAGTAAGAGGTGAGTGGGTAAAAGGGAAATACACGATACTATATCGATGGAAGGCACTACTAGGATTATTGTCCGCAAAATAAGAAGCAATTAGCAACGCAGATCATGCAAAAGAACATACTAATTACTGGGGGAGCTGGCTTTATTGGATCAAATTTAGCAGAAGCCCTGTTATCCGATGATAGGGTAGATAAGGTTAGGGTGTTAGATAATTTGTCTAATGGACACCTCAAGAATATCACTCCTTTCCTGGAGCGATCCGATTTTGAGTTTATTGAAGGGGACATCCGGGATATGGATACCTGTTTGCAGGCGTGTGATGGGATGCATTTAGTTTCTCATCAAGCTGCTCTTGGGTCTGTACCAAGATCTATTAAGGATCCCCATACCTCCAATGCTGTCAATATCGGAGGTACGCTGAATATCTTTAAAGCGGCTGAGGAGTCTGGGATTAACAAAGTAGTTTTCGCTGCTTCTTCTTCCACCTACGGAGATAGTCGTTCGTTGCCAAAGCGGGAAGGTGTAATTGGGAAGCCTATTTCCCCTTATGCCGTTACCAAATTGGTATGCGAGCTATATGCAGATGTCTTTTCCAACCTTTATGACTTCAATTATATTGGGCTGCGGTATTTTAATGTATTTGGGCCAAAGCAAGACCCCAATGGCCCTTATGCTGCCGTCATTCCTTTGTTTGTGAAGGCGATTATGGACGGGAATCCTCCTCTTATCCATGGCGATGGCTTGCAAAGCCGAGATTTCACCTTTGTCGGCAATGCTGTAGAAGCAAATATTAGATCTTTATTTGCTACCCGTGAAGATGCTTGGAACGAAGTCTATAATGTGGCTGTGGGAGAGCGAACCACGATTTCAGATTTGTTTCAGATGTTGAAGGAGGTGTCAGGAAGTGAACTGGAGCCCACCTTTGGTCCTACCAGACAAGGAGATGTAAAACATAGCCTGGCAGATATATCTAAGGCTAAGAACTACCTGGGGTATGATCCGCAATTCAGTATCAAAGAAGGTTTGCAAATCGCTTTTGAATGGTATAAAGACCAGTATATGGCCAAGACTATCTAGCAGGCTTGCCCATATACTTTTATTAGAGCGGTTGATATTCTACTAAGGAAAGACTAATCTTCCGTCAATGCTTTGAGTTGATCTTCTAATTCGTACTCATCTCCTGGGAGGTACCCATTATGGCTATAGACAATCTGACCATTCTCATCTATCAAGTAGGTTTGCGGAATGGTTTGGTAGTTTAGTACGTTGGTCAGGGTATTATTTGCATCCGAGAGAATTTGAAATGGCCAACCTTTGGTTTCAACCATCGGCTTGACCTTTGCGAGCTGGCGACGTGTATCGATGCTAATGGCTACTAATTCTACATTATAATCAGCTTGCCAGTCTTCATATATCTCGGCTATGGCATCTAACTCCTTTTTACAGGGAGCACACCAGGTTGCCCAAAGACTAATGATCGTAAGTTTACCATTTTGAGCAAAGTCTTGTAAGTTTATAGTCGCTCCATCCAGGGTTTTTACCTCTGCGGATGGGAGTTGGGTCTGTCCAAATGCTATAGCACTAAAGAAGATTAAAAGTGCTAGAGTACAACTTAGTTTGGAGAAAATCTTCATGGATTAAATTTTTGATAAATCGGTTTCTTATGGCAGGTCAAAGATACGAGCTGCTAAGGTATCTGTCTAATTTAGCCTTCATTAGACGCTATGATGCCAGTTGAAAGACAACACGAAAGCTACTGCGCTATGAAAATACGCGGATAAAAATCTAATTTCATCCGTTAACTTTTAGACTGCATAGTTCAAAATAAGTAACCCAAAAACTAGGCTAATATTCTTTAATGCCGTCAATTCAATGATGAACAAAGCTACACTATTTTTATACATTTCCCTGTCCTACATTCTGATTCCAAGTCATGTTTTTGGGCAACAGAGGAATGGCGGAACCCTCTCCGGAAACTTGGAAACACAAGGTAATTTCTACATTCGAGATGCCGAGATTGGAGCAGCCAATATTCCCCAATATGACAACCAATTGTACGGAGCGAATACTTGGGTGAACCTAAGTTATAACAACTGGGGCTTTGATTTTGGTCTACGGTTTGATGCTTTTCAGCATTCTCAGCTACCCAATCCCTTGGATTCGTATACGGATGAAGGTATTGGACGCTGGTATATCCGAAAGGAGTTAGACAAACTAGATATTAGTGCAGGCTACATCTATGATCAATTAGGGAGTGGGATTATTTTTCGTTCCTATGAAGCTCGGGCTCTTTTTATTGATAATGCGCTCTTAGGGCTGCGTTTGGCCTATGATATTGCTCCAGATTGGGAAATAAAGGTGTTCTCAGGCCGGCAAAAGTTCCGCTTTGATACCTATGGATCTGTGGTTAGAGGCCTAGGAATAGAAGGTTTTATCACCGGCAAAGAGGGGAGTAATTGGTCGCTGGCCCCTGGCCTAGGGGTTGTAGGACGTACACAGTCCGAAGAAACGATTGATCAACTGCTAGCTACCATTGCCACTTATACTCCACAAGATACGGTTAGCGTAGATTATAACTCCTACGCTTTGACTGCCTTTAATACACTAAGTGCAGGACCATGGAGTTGGTATGTAGAAGGTGCCTATAAGACCAGTGAGGTGTTCTTTGATCCTTTTGCCGATAAATTGAATTGGGATGGTCAAATCGCTCAAGGGAAGTTCGTTCGCCGTTCTGGCTCTGTCTTGTATTCCAGCCTTTCCTATGCTGCCAATGGTCTAGGGATCAGTCTGGAGGCAAAACGCACAGCTAATTTTTCTTTTCGAACTAACCCCTTTGTAGCACTCAATCAGGGTATGATCAACTTTTTGCCGCCGATGAGTCGAGAAAATACCTACCGACTAACGACCCGATATGTACCGGCCACGCAGGAGATCGGCGAAATGGCGGTACAAGCTGATATCCGTTATTCTCCTAGCAAAACGCTCAGCCTAAACGCTAATCTTTCCAATATTACCAACCTAAACGACGAGCTATTATATCAGGAACTATATACCGAAATAGCGTATAAATTTAAGCGTAAATGGACCTTATTGGGCGGGGTGCAAATCCAAAACTACAATCAGGATGTGTACGAAGAAAAACCCGGTGTACCCAATGTTCAGACCATCATTCCCTATGTTGATTTCCTGTATAAAATAGACCGGAAGAAAGCTATCCGGTTTGAAGCGCAAACTATGTTTGTGGGGCAGGACACTAAGGCCGGATTTAAGCAGGACTATGGGGATTGGGTATTTGGGCTAGTGGAATATACAATGGCTCCACACTGGACGTTTACGGT
>JAHQWA010000004.1 GCA_019634045.1 Saprospiraceae bacterium | reverse complement strand
GGGAAACCTAAACTGATCTGGGCTAGGTCTGCCTCAAGAGCGTTCAGTGGACTTTCTACAATTCTTGCTATCTCTTGATCATTTTGCTTAAAGATGAAAGTCGGAACTCGATGTATATTTAGATCTTTCTCTTCTCCTTCTGGGCCTTGTTTGTAGACGGCTGATTTGTTGTGCAGTGCCACAAAATGTAGTTGATTTCGATCCAAGCCTAATTCATCCCAGAGTTTAACGAAACGGGGTACCCACAACTTGCTATCCCCGCACCAGGTGCCGAGGAAGATAGTTACTTCCATGTCTTGCAATCTAGTTCGAGGAAACTCCTCTCCTAAGTCGGGTTGAAAGGCTTCATAGTACTTGTTGAACCAATCCTGGTATGGGGCTTCTTCTAGGTTACTAAGTTGAATCTTTCCCCAGAGGTGTTCTTGATTGTTTTTATCCAAATAACTAGCTTGACCAAAGATGGTGAAACTAACGAATAGCATACTGAGCAAAAGGTAGTACTTGGTTTTCATTTGCAGTGAATTTGTAGGCCAAAAGGCAGGTGTTTAATTGAAAATGTTGTCCCTGCAAATGTATAGGCGATTCGCTGCACTGGCTGTTAATAGCTTTCAAATAAGTGCAAATGATATGTTAAGTGCTATTCCATTTTTGAGAATTTTAGGTTTTTCACTCGACCTGCATCTAGACTGAATCCCACAACCTCACCCTTATCAGTAAAAGAAAAGTTGAACTGCCCTATGCTAGCTTGTGTGTAAAGGTCTTTCTTAATTCTTTTCATAGCCTTCCACCCCTGGTTCTTTAGCTTGAGTAGGAGTTGCTTGTCCTCTAGCTTGATTTGATAACGGGTATCTAATTCCGGAGAATAGTAGCTGCCGGTAAGTTCTGACATCGTCTTCGCACTAGGGTCTTGTGCTTCGAAATGTTCTGCCCGCACTACTTCCTTCCCATTAAACGCTAGGGCCAATTGTCTAGGTCGCTCTTTATTGGCGGGATAAAAACGAACCATTACCTCATTGTCCATCCCGGAGAGTAAGAACTGGCGCATACCTATTGGAGAAAGTATTCTTTCTCCCCATTCTTCATCATAGAATCGAAGGGTATCCGCTTTGAGGTATACCTTTAATGGAAAACCAACATCGGGATTCCAGTATTGACCTTGCACCGCAGCCAAATGCTTTTCGCTAAGCTGGATAATTTTAGGTGGGGCCTGCTTTTTCTTCTCTTGCTTCTGACCTACCTGGAGTTGATCAGCTAAATAAATATCGGCCACTTTTTCCGCTAATTGTTGGGGCTGGAACACTTCTAGATTGCTAAGTATAATGATTGAGAATTGCTGCTCGGGGAATTGGATAAAGAAAGCTCGGTATCCCCCAAGCGCGCCACTATGTGAGATGGTTCTTAACCCCTTATAGGTTCCATTTACTAATGCAAAGGCATAGTCGACCGCACTGCCATCTTTGTATTTTCCATTCGTCAGCATGTCGTCTATAAAGGCTTGTCCTCTCTTCCCGATTGTGTTATTGTATAGGTTCTGATCCCAAAGGAACAGGTCTTCCACCGTACTATACAATCCCCCCGAACCGACCAGGTCGAAGCGCATCAGCATACTGTTGAAGCTTCCATCTGCATTTTTCCCGTAGGCAAAAGCACGGTTACGAATGATTCTGCGATTGTTATCTCCAAAAATACTATGATCCATACCCAGCGGTTGAAAGATATGTTTCTCCGCGTATTCCCGAAGGCTTAAGCCGCTTACTCTTTCTACGATAATGCTCATCAAAAAGTAACAAGAGTTGCTATACATATAACGGGTCCCTGGCTCAAAATTGAGCTCTTTTTGACGGCAAATCATATCAAAAATTTCTTCTTCTGGGATCTCTTCCAGGTGTGACCTTCCGGCTAGTTCCCAAAGGGTAAGATTGTCACGAACTCCACTGGTGTGATGGATAAGATTGCGGATGGTTATTTTGTAACCATAATCTGGAAACTCAGGAATATAGGTGCGGACATCAGCGTCCAGGTCAATTTTGCCTTGTTCGTCGAGCAGTAACATACAGGCTGCCACGAATTGTTTAGATACAGACCCAATATAGAAAACAGAGGAAGGTCGAATGGGAACATCATGTTCTAGGTCAGCCATTCCATATCCACTCTTATGAATGATCTGCCCATCCTTGATCACCGCTACGGCGCAGCCTGGGGAGTTAGTATTAGACCATTCGCTGAATAATTCGTCTACTGCTTTAGAACTTGTCCTATCTTGAGCCCAAACGAACATAGGAAGTACTAGCAATAGACCAAGGCCGAGAAAAGTGAATTGAATGCGCATCTTGAATTTATTAACAATTGTAAACGAAACAAGCCTGAAAGAGCCTGCATATTTGTCATAAAGGAGGTAATCTGACCTCTGAAACAAATTACAGATTAATCTAAAAATCCAATAAGATGAAAGAGCTTAAAACAGAGATTATCATTGATGCACCTAAGGATAAGATTTGGAGTGTAATGATGGATTTTCCAGCTTATCCAGAATGGAGTTCCTTCATTCGATCGATAGAGGGAGAGGCAAAACCAGGAGCACGCCTAAAGAATACATTGAGTTTGGGAGCTAGTGATCAAGTTTTTAAACCAGTGATTACGAGAATGGAGGAGGGCAAAGTATTCGAATGGTTGGGAAGTCTTCCGCTGGGACTGTTTAAAGGAAGACACTATTTTATATTGGAAGAACTCGGTGCGGAACAGACGAAACTTATCCATGGGGAGTCCTTTTCCGGCTTGTTGAGAGGCTTGATCATGAAGAAGGTTGGGGAGGATACTTTGCGCGGGTTTCAGGCTTGGAATAAGGCATTAAAGACTAGAGTAGAGGAACTGAAATGAAAAGGTAAAGGCTAGATTATATGTATAAAAATCCTCCACGGCCTTATGTCGTTCCCGGAATTTGTGAGGAAGGTAGAAAAAGATACAGCTCCGACAAACAAAAAATTGTTCCTTTGCAGAACAAGCAATAATGAGCGCTAATATTATGTTGAAAATTCTTGCTTTTGGAGCTAGTAACAGCCGAAATTCTATTAATAAGCAGTTGGCTGCCTATGCAGCAGAGCAATTCGAAGACGCTGCAGTGACTTTGATAGACCTTAATGACTTTGACATGCCCATATATGGGATAGATCGAGAAAAGGAAAATGGGATTCCTGATGCGGCCCAGGAATTTAAGTCGCTAATCGAAGCACATGATCTCATCTTGATTTCTCTAGCAGAACACAATGGTAGTTATACCGTGGCTTTCAAAAACTTACTGGATTGGACTTCCAGAATTGAACAGAAACTCTGGTCGGGTCGACCGATGTTTCTGTTAAGTACCTCACCCGGGAAAAGAGGTGGAGTTAGTGTAATGGAAACGGCAAGTGTTCGAGCTGGATTTATGGGAGGCGAGGTCGTGGCGACTTTTTCCCTTCCCTCTTTCCGAAATAATTTTTCTGCAGAGGAAGGCATAACGGATTCTGAATTGGCGAAGCAGTTTCAGGAAAAATTACAGTTGGTAAGGAAGCATTTCGCTCAATAAAGTTTTTGGTGTTCCCTACTTAAACCGTTCAAGAAATTCTCCTTTACGTGCATTGGCTACTTGAAGTTGCTGGCCATTTTCCAGGATCACCGTGCCTCCCTTGCCCTTTACGTACCGTTGTACATATTCTAGGTTAATCAGATAAGATCGGTGAATCCGACAAAAGCCATGAGCGCTCAACACTTGATCGAAAAATTTAAGTTTGCGGCAAATAAGTGACTTCTTCCCTCCGATGAAATAGAATTTGGTAAAGTTTTCTTCTGCTTCACAGTAAAGAATATCTGCCATTTTGGTCACTTCAAATCCATCGATTAGAGGTAAAACTACTTTTTGGTGTTGCGATTGGATATGCCCCAGGTTTTCCTTCAATATCGTTGCAGTGTGCAAGCGCTGTGCTTGTTCTAGCCTGTCTTGCACCTTCTGAACAGCTTCGATCAATTCATCAATGTCTACCGGTTTGAGCAGATAATGTGCGGCACTTAATTTGAAGGCTTCGATCGCATACTGACTGAAGGCTGTAATGAAAATGATCTCGAATTCAATTTCTGGTAATTTATCTAGTAGGTCAAATGCATTTCCGTAGGGCATTTCGATATCTAAGAATACGAGCTGAGGGGCGTGGGCCTGAATAGCCTTTTCGGCTTCTTGGATATTGGTACAGCATTGAGTGATTTCTAGCTGCGGGCAGTACTTCTTCACAAAGCGAGATAGGCTTTCCCGGCTATCCTGCTCATCATCTACGATAAGGGTTTTGAGCGTTTTCATGTTTAGTGGGGAATTTTGATCGTTATCAGCGTACCGACATCTCCTTGCTCATGGGCATCTTCTACGGATAGCTCATATTGCTTTTCATATAATTGATTGATCAGCTGAATGCGTTCTTGCGCATTGCGCAGCCCGGTACTTCGATACTGGCTCTGGTTTTTGGTCTTTAAGGCCTTGGATCGTTCTCGGCCAATGCCGTTGTCTTGCACTGTCACCAGGATATGATCCTCCTTATCGGCAACATGAACCTCCAATAAGCCCATGTCTTCCTTATATCGCAAGCCATGCCAGACGGCATTTTCAACAAAGGGCTGGATTAACATAGGGGGGATTTCCACTTTCTTGTTCAAGGTTTCATCTTGAGTAAAGGTGTAGGAGAATTTATCTCGGAACCTCAGCTGTTCTAGTTTGAGATAAAGTTGTAGCAACTGCATCTCTTCTTCGAAAGAGATAAAGTCCTGTTGACTATGATCCAAGACCATGCGCATCAACTTGGAGAAGTCGGAGAGGAATTTATTGGCGGCCCTTTCATCACTTTGAGAGATGAAGTTGTTAACGCTATTCAAGGCATTAAATATAAAATGTGGATTCATCTGGGTCCTCAGCGAGCGTAGTTGGAGCAAATCATTGGCCTTTTGTCGGGCTTTCACGTTGCGCCAGATAAATAGCAAGGATATTAGGGCGGCCAATAGAAGCAAACCCAATCCAATGATGATCAGCCGCTGGGTCCACATTTGATTTTCTAATAGTTCTCTTTCTTTGAGCTCCAGATCTACATCCTTGGCTGCAACATCGACGGTGCTTTGGTTGCGAACAATGGCCAGTTGACGATTGAGGGCATCCTCTTTCTCCTGAAAAACCCTGGCGTTTTCTGCCAAGTAATTCTGATAGTCACTTTTGGCTCCTTCCAGGTCTCCTTGGTCCAAATACCATTCAGAGGACAGTTGGAAGAAATTGGCTCGCTGGGCGGAATTCTGGCTTTTTCCGACTAGCTCCCGAGCTTCGCCAAGTGCTTCCTGTAAGGCATTAGATTCACCATTCGATTTATAGAGATTCGCTAATGCCAATTGTTCTTCCAAGAGCAAGTCCGCGGGAAGTTTTAAGCGCGATTTATTATTTAAATTGAAAAGTCGGAGCGCAATCTTATCTCGGTCATTCTTTATACTATCCAGTAGTACTTCATTAACCTGTTCAAAAGTGGTATAGCCTTGCCGACTTAAGAATTGTGGCGAAAGATTCTGTACGGAATTGCTGTAGGATCGCTGCGCCTGAGACAAATTGCCTCGAAAAGCATCCAGCTTTGCCTGTTTAGCGGTGAGGCGAGCCAGAGACAAAGAATCCGATTGATCTTGGTAGTACCACCGGGTCACATCGTAAAGCTGCTGACTCTGGTCTAGATTGCCGGTCAGAGCAGTAGCATCCGCCAATCCTTCCTGACATTTAATCTGTAAACCGGGGCTCTCCGCTAGGTTCTTACATTCGGTAAAGGCCAAGGTGGCATCACCACTTCGTTTCAGATCGAGAAAGATCTTAGCTCTTTTATAATGAGTCAAGGCGATCCAATTGGCAGCCTCCGTTTTTGGCAGAATATTTAAGGCTTGACGATACCTATTAAGAGCCAGGTCTTTTTGCTTATTCATTTCGTAAATATCCCCTAGCAGGATATAGGCTTGTCCTTCCTCTAATGCATTTCGATTCAGCTTACTATCTGCAATCACATCCTTGACCATATCAATGCCTAATTCCGGAGACTGGAGGCAGGCTTTTTCGGCTTTTTGAAGGGACAATACATAAGGTTGGCTTACCTCCTGTGCGGAGAGGTAAACGGCAAATTGGAATAGCCCATAAAGCCAAATGAGCCGCAAATTTTGGCTACTGCCTCTTTCTTTTCTACTCAAAAAATAAACCCTCATAATCATTCTCTTAGGTCACTGCTTTTCAAAGATAAGACACTTTTTTATTATGGATTTTACCGAAAATGGACCCCAATGACTCATTTATACAGTGAAAAGGCGCATTTATGTTGCTAATAGCCTTCCTCCTAAAGTGGTGCTTTTTTCTCTTCTTTCTTTTCTGAATTTTTGCACTACTCCCGGTCATATGAGCACAATGTGACTCATTCTATTGGCCTTTAATTCATCAACTTTTAGAGAAGAACAAAAATCCAGATCATGAAAATACCTACAGCCTTCAAAAGATGGAGTCCATTGTTTGCACTAGTACTAGTGGGGTGTCTCTTTCAATTTCGTTCCGTATTGGCACTTACACAATGGTTTAAGAAAAGCGAAACACCCATTCAAGAGTGGGTGAGCTCGGCAGAAAACCTTATACAGGTGGCCTTGCTGCTGGACACCAGTAGCTCAATGGAGGGCTTAATCGAACAAGCCAAATCTCAACTGTGGCAGATCCTGAACAACCTCAGCGAAGCAGAACGCAATGGAGCAGGCCCCAAGATCGAAATTGCCTTGTACCATTATGGCAATACAGAGATCTCAGAAGCTTCGGGTTATGTGAAACAATTGCTACCCTTTACTTCGGATGTTGATGCGGTCTCAGAAGCTCTTTTTCGCTTGCGTACTAATGGAGGAGAGGAATATTGCGGAATGGCGATTAAGACGGCGCTGGATAATCTAGAATGGAGTGCTGGAGAAGATCAACTGCGTCTATTGTTTATAGCCGGGAATGAAGGTTTTGATCAAGGGCCAGTTTCTTTCCAGAAAATCTGCCGGAAAGCAAAGGATCAGGGAATTGTAGTAAATACTATTTTTTGCGGCGAATCACTGCAAGGAATCCAAATGGGATGGCAGCAAGGCGCTTTGATTGCTGGAGGACATTACGCCAATATCAATCAAAACCTGGCGACCGATTTCATTGAAACCCCATATGATGAAGAAATCTCTCGTTTGAATTTGCGTCTCAATAGCACTTATATCCCATTTGGGAAACTGGGATTGAACAAACAGAAAAACCAGCAAGCGCAGGACGCCAATGCTTTTAGCTATAGCGTAGCTAACGCAGCAAGTCGAGCTTGTTTCAAGGCCTCTTCTAACTATGTCAACACCAGCTGGGACTTAGTGGATGCTTTCGAAGCGGATTCTACCGTGCTTCAAAAGCAATTGGAGCTGGCAAAAGAGTACCAGAATTTATCCAGGAATCATCTTCGTTTGAAGATCAAAGAATGCCAAGACAAGCGATCGGCCATTAGCCAGCAAATCCAAGCCTTAAATCAAAATCGCCAAGGTTTTATCCAACAACAATTGGCTGCTTCTCCAACTTTAGATACAGAAAGCCTTGAGGTCTCTTTTATGCAATCTCTCGAGGACATTGCCAAGACCAAGGGGTTTGAATTAAAGTAACAGCTAGATGATGTGAAAGGTGATTATCGTTTTTCACATTATTTATTGTAGATGCCTTATGAGCCCTTGTGGGGGATCCCTGGAAGACTGGGATTTCCTGTAAGGGCTTTTCATTTACCTCAAACTCCTCGATCAACCGATAAAAACACCTTTCCACCATTACTTAACATGTAGTTACCATAGGATAGGAGGGATTTTAATACCTTGTAGAAAAACAAGAACACCGATGAAAATCCTAAACGCAGCCGCATGGATGGTGGCCACTGCATTAGTAGTTGTACTATTGGTTTATGGTAAAAGCTTACTCATCCCATTCGTGATTGCCTTAGTAGTTTGGTATGTCATTGTAGGCTTAAACAATTGGATTGGTAGTTTTTCTTTTATTCGGAAGTATTGCCCCGGCTGGCTGACTGCTACTTTATCGATGCTCATCATTGTGCTTTTCTTGGTATTCGTAGGGGAGATGATTGCTAATAATGCACAATCTATGGCCAATACCCTTCCGGCTTACGAGCAGAATGTACGTCAACTGATGGAGAGTGTGCAACAATCCTTCGGTCTGGAACAGGTCCCCAACGTATCTTCATTGCTGGAAGGCTTCGATTTTACCAATATCATTTCCAGTTTCATCAATACTTTCTCCGGCATTGCAGGAAATATTTTCTTGATCTTAATCTATGTGCTTTTTCTGTTCCTTGAGCAGGTGAGTTTCCCTTTAAAACTGCAAGCAATCTTTACGGACCAGGAGGATTATGGGCGAGTACAAGAAATCTTGGTGAGAATTAATAAAGCCATTAGTAGTTATATTTCTGTGAAGACCGCTGTAAGTGTTTTAACAGGGGTGCTGAGTTATCTCGTCATGGCGATCATCGGCCTAGACTTTGCCGCGTTTTGGGCGTTTTTAATCTTTTTACTGAACTATATACCTAGTATTGGATCACTGGTGGCGACGGCTTTTCCATCGCTCATGGCACTTCTACAGTTTGATACATTCACCCCCTTTATTATTATACTAATTGGGGTAGGTGCGATACAGCTAATAGTGGGGAACGTCATCGAACCACGGATGATGGGCAGTTCACTCAACATTAGCTCCTTGATAATGATCTTGTCGCTCTCTCTTTGGGGAACCTTGTGGGGTGTTTCTGGGATGGTACTATGTGTTCCGATCACTGTGATCATGATGATCATTTTTGCTCAATTTGAAAGCACTAAAGCAATTGCCATTCTACTTTCTGCGAATGGCCAAGTAGCTCAATTTGGCCCTGAAGGTACAATAGCTGAGGTGGAGACAGGAGGTGAAGCGACTACAAGCGTATCGGGAAATCCTGCTTAGACAGAAAAAAGGAAGGCGGAATGGAATCCCCTCCGCCTTCTTATATCTGAACTTAAATTTTGCCTATTGCGACATCCCTTTCTTGTCTTACTAGGCATCGGCCCAGCCTTTAGAACCTGGATACCGATCAGTAGGTGTTCCTGCAAACCAATGCGGGTATTCCGGTGCCAACTGACTCACTTCATCTAGGCGTTTTAATTCTTCTTCACTAAACTGAATATCAACCGCCTTGATGTTATCCTCCAACTGAGACATTTTTCTGGCCCCGATGATCACACTGGTTACGCCAGGCTTATGTAGCAGCCAAGCCAAGGCCACACGAGCTACCGTAGCCTCGTGTTTTTCTGCAATCTCAGCCATTACATCAATGATGTCGTAAGCCTTGTCCTTGTTGATGGGAGGGAAGTCAAAATTGGTTCGTCTTGAACCATCTACTTTCTCATTTTCTCTGGTGTATTTTCCAGTAAGGAATCCGCCTGCTAAAGGACTCCAAGGCAGAATGCCTAAATTCTGATCTTGTGCCATCGGAACAATTTCGCGCTCTAATTCTCTACCCGCGATGGAGTAGTAGCATTGTGCCGATTTAAATTCAGCCCAGCCATTCTGCCGGGAGATGGCCAAGGCCTTCATGGCTTGCCAAGCGGTAAGGTTGCAATAGCCGGTGTAGCGCACTTTTCCTTGCCTGACTAAGTCATTCAAGGCAGAAAGTGTTTCTTCCATGGGTGTCAGGGGATCGGAGCCATGAATCTGATAAAGATCGAGATAGTCCGTATTGAGGGCTTTCAGACTTTTCTCTACTTGATTCATGATGTGATGTCGGGTTAATCCTACCCCATTGACATTGTCCGTCATACGAAATCTGACTTTAGAAGCGACAATGACATCTTTTCTACGATTGCCTAGGGCTTTTCCGAGGATTTCTTCGGATTCATGTTTGGCATAAGTGTTAGCGGTATCAAAGAAATTGATGCCTGCATCTAGTGCCTTATCGACCAATATGCCCGCCTCTTTTTGTCCCAAAGCTCCGATCACTTCAAAAACACCTTTGCCTCCAAAAGTCATAGCTCCCATACATAGTTCAGAAACAAATAGACCTGTGTTACCAAGCGTACGATACTTCATTTAAATTGGATTTTAAGTTTTTCTATAGGAACATTAATAAACGATCGTTTGTTTATTTACTGAGCAAATTTTTTATGCTTTCACTGCGTTCCAAGCATTTTCAATGGCTTTCTGAATCTCTTTTTCGGTCATTTCCAGGTGTCCTGCGATGATATTTTTCGTGAGGGAGGCGATTGGAGCAAAGAAAAATGCCATAATCATATCCATTGGCATGTCCTTGATATCCCCTTTTTTCATGCCTTCTTGGAAAAATCGAATGATGTGTGAAAAAGGCCGATAACCTTCTTCTCTGGAAATTTGGGTGATATACGGGCTGTTGGAGAATTGCTCTAGAAACCTGAATTCGATATTGTAAGTCAATATATTATGATAAAGGTTTTTCCAGATCAACTCAAAAGATTGCTCGCTGCTCATGTAGGGTTTTACGCCTGCCATAGATGGGCCAAAAACAAGTTCTTTTAAATCGACATACAATTGATTAATGATGGCATCGATGTTTTCGAAGTAGATATAAATGGTAGCTGTAGCCACGCCTGCTGCTTTGGCGATTTTGGACATGGAGAGGCCGTGGAAACCGGCTTCAGCACCAATTTGCAGCGTGGCCTTCATAATTGCATCATATTTTTCACCAGATCGAGGTCGTGCCATAAAACAAAAATAAACAAATGTTCAGTTATATAAACAGTAGATCTTGAATTTTAGATCTACGAAAAAACCTTTCGAATGTTAGTCATGGCCAACACACGAAAGGTTTTACGTTTTATGGATTGGGAGTAAAAGGGGTGTAGGTGGAGAGTCCTGCCCTTGCGGAGACCCTCCGACCTTGGTGACCCCAAAACCCTATTTCATTTTCACGAGATCTCCTTTGGAGAAGTCATCTCCACTTACAATTCTGCACTTAGAAGCTTTCCCTTCTCCAATGCTATTGTCAATCACTTTGATCATGCCTATCTCTGTATCTACGCTTCCTAAGTTAAGGCCCGTATCTGGGTCAATCAGTGCTTCTCCTGGGCGCATTACCTTGAAGGTTTCACCAATCTCGACGCCACCAGTTTTCCCACTATTGATAAAAACATCTCCATTTTTAGCTACGATCACTTTGGCGGCCCAAGGCATTTCACTGCTATTTACTGCAATCAATTCAATGACGTTTTCCACTGCTGAACGAGTGGCTTTACCGACCAAGGAGTTGTTGAATTGTTGTCTGCTGTTGAAGTTCATATTCTTATGTCCGACAGAGCCTGAAAGGCCATTCTTTGTTTTGCGAACATTGTCAGCCAGGATGATCTCACCGGTAGAGGTGTTTACCAAACGGAGATCGATGGCAACTACTGCGGCATTGCGACCTACACCTAGGCGAGTACCTCCGATTCGCATATTGGAATCCCCTTTCTTGTTTCCAAATTCGGTGACTGCCCCCATAACGGCCAATTCTACACCTAGCAATTTTCCTACAGCAGCGGCACTTTGAGGGGTTACCAAGCCACTGCGGCCGAGGTCTTGCTCTTGTAATAGTTGATCCAGTTGGTTGCGTTCAATGACTTGATATTGGCCAGATTTGACTAATTCCGTGGTGATCATGTCTGTCACCCCTTCTCCTACACCTTGCCCGCCATACCAATAATTTCTTCCTCCTGATTTATCTTCGAATAGGAAGACGGCTACTCTTTTTTTCGCTTTTTTAGTGGATTGTGCTTGGATGGATGGAGCTAAAACGCCTAGGCTCACGATCAGTATGAACAGATAATTTAGATGTTTCATGATGGTTTTTTAGGGTATTGATTTTGAATTCAATACAAAGGTGGTGAGATTAGGGAGGGGCGGCTACTTAGTTGAAGTAGAATAGGAAAAGAAGGGAGTGAGCAGTCTTGTGACGGGCTTGACTAGTTGGCATGGGGACGAAATGGGATCCCAAGGGCCAAAAGCCAAAAGAGCGAGGTATTACTTAATCTTTTCTTATTTGATTGAAGACTCAACGGTGGCGAGCAAATCAAGGGTTTCATCATAGGTCTCTTGCATAGCCTTGCTATTATCCATACCGGCAAAAAGTGCCATCTCGCAAGTTTTGATGGTTTTCATGAAACGCTCAATTTCGACTTCAGCTACTTTCAGACCTTGCAGTCTTTCCTTTACATTATCTTTTGTGAGTTCAGAACGTGGAATCTGTAGCTTATCGCAAACGTATCCTAGCATGGCTTTAGAGATTTCGTCATAAAAAGCCCTACTCTTGTCTTCTTGCATATGCTGTTTGGCGGTTTCTAGGCGCTTTTGGGCTGCTTTTCGGGCCTTTCGTTGACGAAGAAGCGCGGGATCCAAGGAGTCACTTTTAGCTTTTAGCTGCTTATAGGTGTAGGCTCCTCCGAGTGCAACAAATGGAAGTAAAGTTAGTAGCCAAAACACCCCTTTAGCTTGAAAATATCCACTTTGACCAAAATTAGGATCTGATTTTAGGTAGGCAATATCCTGTGTCCGTTCTGGTTCAGGAGCCGCCGTGATTGCGGTTTTTCGCTGACTCCCTTGGCCTACGTTTACAGCAAAGGTATTTTCGTTAAAAACTATGTATTTGGCGCTATCAGGGTCGAAGTAGCTGAACGCTGGAGTTAGTTGATATTGACCTGGTTCTTTAGGGACCAGCAAATACTCAATATCTTTCTCGCCGTAAAGTTGCCCCAGGCTCTCGAAGCTATTCTCCTTGATTACCTTGGGATCATAGACCTCAAATTCTTCTGGGAAATCTAAGTCCGGCGCCTGAATTCGTTTGATATCACCATTACCACGTATCGAGAGAACAACTGAAATGGCGTCATCTGTCGTTACACTCGCGCGATTAATCCGGCTTTTCACCTCAAAACTTCCCACTGCTCCAGTGAAAGAACTCGGGGCATTTGGAGGCAGTGGCTTTACATTAATCGCTATCGTCTTGGTCCTTGCTGGAATTCTTCTGATTTGCCGACTAAAAAAGAAACTTCTTCTCTGGTTATTGCCTTCAACCACCGCTCCCAATTGGACATTTAGTGGATCAACGGTGAGTTTACCCGTTTGTTGAGGAAAAAGAGCAAGGCGTTTGAGGACTTTAGTTGCATACTGCGCCCCGTTGATCACTTCTCGTACTACCCGGCCATCATATCTACGGATATCCTGGGCATAAAACCCTTGATAATCTGATTCGGAAATGACGTTCTGCGTCTCAATTTGGACTGTGGTAAATAGTTTGTAGTCCAACATGATTTGCTGCCCTACCCAAGCTTCAGTGATACTAGGCAATGCTTCGATGTAAAGCTCCTCGGCGTCATCGTTTCCACCTTTACCTTCCACCACTGAGATCGAAATAGGTTTGCTTTCAATGATTTTGCTGCCGACTTTAATCTGTGCTTTTCCGATGGAGAAGGTCCCGATACGCTTAGGTTGCAGGGTGAAGGTGCGGGCTTCCTCTTTAGACATTTGCCCATTGATGATTGAGGTACTACGAGAAACAGCCGGACCATTGATAATGGTGAAGTTCTTGAAGTTTGGAGCCTTGAAGTCACCACCAGTGGCATCATACAGGGTGAAGGTCACATCGAAGTAACTCTTTAAGAGGACCTGTTTGGCATCACTGTAGGCCTCAAAACGTTGGGCATGTGTAGAAATAATAGCCAAGAAGATCATCAATATAGTCAGTGCATATTGACGTCGCATCTTAAAAGGGTGGGATAACCCATCTAATTGATTACATCTGGCGTAAGTCCACTCCATATTTGTACAACTTTCGGCAAGCAAAGCCTACCTATCTATATCTTATAAATCTTTCTCTTCTTCTTTTTCTTTTTGTCTTTCTCTTTCTCGCCAGGCTTTGTAGAAGAATCCTTGTCCTTTGGTAAACCTTTTAAGTTTGGATCTCCAAAATCAAGTTGGAAATCCTGAAAACCAGGCATGCGATCACGACCGAAACCTTTGAAAAACTCACTCATCCGCTCTTCTTCCGGCTGTTGTTGAATAACTCCCTCAGGATTAGGTACGACGAGAATTTCAACAGGTTCTGTTTCCAACACCATTTCTCCTACTGCAATGCTGGCAGGCTGAATATAGTAGTTTCCAATGTCCTTTGGTTCTAGGTAGAAGGTATAGGAAACACTTTGAGAAACTTCCCCGTTCATCATACTGAAACTAGAGGACATATTAGGACCGCTTTTAACAAAAAAGTCCCCAAAGGCTGGGGCTTGAAAGTCCTGCCCTTTCGCATTTTTCAGAGAAAAGACCACTTGGAAATAATTCCCATATAAGACCGAATCCATACTCACTGTTACGGAAAACTTGGCATCTTCTTGTGCTACAACTATCTGGCTAGCCAGGAATAGAGCTATGAAAAGAGTACTTAATTTTTTCATGTTTTTCTCATTTTATGGAATACCAATCGGCTTTCAATGATTGACCTTTACAGCTAACAACCAAAGCCAATACAAAGACTCCTTATAGGTTGCAAAAGTTTGAAGGAGGTACTACAAATTTACAACTTACCAGTCTTTCTGAGATTTACATCCTTTAGTTTGTCTTCGGCGCATTTTTTCCATGGTCTTTTGTTCCTCATTTTCCATGATCTTCAGTAGCCGCTCTGCTTCTTCCCTCGTTAGATCAGGGACATCCTCCGCTTGCTCCGATTGGCTTTCTTGTTGTTCTTGCTGAGATTGGTTCTGCTGTTGATTTTGCTCTTGTTCTTGTTGTTGCTGCTGCTGTTGTTGGTCTTGCTGATCTTGATTGTCCTGCGGGTCTTCATTTTGCTCATCTCCTTCCTGTTGTTGCTGCTGCTGTTGTTGTTGCTGCTGCTTCAACATATACTGTGCTTGTGCAAGATTATGTTTGGTTTGCATATCCTGTGGTTGCAAGCGGAGTGAATTCTTGTAAGCTTCAATACTCTCCTTGTATTTCTGCTGATTGAAGTAGGCGTTACCTAAGTTGTGATAAGCGTTTGATTTCAATACCGGATCAGTAGCGCGTTCGGCAGCATCTAAATATAGCTCTCCAGCTGAATCAAAGCGGTCCTTTTGCTTATAGATGGAGTTTCCAAGGTTATAGCTACCCTTGGAGGAGTGCTTTTTCTCCAGCGCCTTTCGGTAATCTTCCTCCGCTTTACTGAAGTCTTCTTCTTTGTAGCTTTTGTCTCCTTTACGCAGAAGTTTGTGCTGAGACTGAGCTTGTAACCCTACACTTAAACAAAGACCAAAAACAATTAGCAGTGCTCTCATGATGAATTAGATTTTGAGTGGCTTTCCCAAGTCGTGAGCTGATTAATCAAGCTTGTGAAAAGGGACAGCGGTAGCTATCAGTACAAATCAAGTAGCAAAAATATCTTTATCTCCGAGATACTTATTCTTTCTATAGGATAGCAAAAATTCTAAGATCAATAGAATCAATCCTACACCAATAAAGTATTGAAAGTAACTTTCGTATTCTGTAAAAGACCGGAGTTCCAGTTCTCTTTTTTCAATGGCATCAATTCTTGTTTTGAGGGCCTTCATTACCTCATCAGATCCTGCTAGGAGGTTGAAATAATCCCCTCCTCCGGCCTGCGCTACCTCTCTTAACATCTCTTCATTTAGCTGAGATTTGACAGGATTTCCCGTGCGATCCCTAAGATAGTCCTCCCGCCCTCCTTGGCGAACCGGAATGAAACTGCCACTGGCCTCGCCTACGCCAATGGTGAAGGTGAGCAAGCCATTCTCTTTTGCTGTTGCTGCTGCTGAAACCGCTTCGCCGTCGTGGTCCTCTCCATCCGAAATGATGATCAACGCCTTGTGTTTCTGGTTTTCCTCTGGGAAGGATTGCTCGGATAAGGTAATGGCTTCGCTGATAGCGGTGCCTTGGGAGGGCGCCATGCCTGGGTTAGCAGTAGTGACAAACATACGGGCAAAGGCGTAGTCTGTCGTTAGTGGAACCTGCATGTAGGCATTACAAGCAAATAGAATTAATCCGAGGTTTTCTCCCTTGAGTTGATCCACTAGATTCTGAGCAAAACGTTTAGAGCGGTCTAGTCTACTGGGAGAGATGTCTTGGGCCAACATGCTACGCGATACATCCAAGGCAATGAATACATCGATCCCCTTCCGCTTCACCTTCTCCTTCTTGCTGCCCCATTGTGGGTTTGCCCAGCCTACGATTAGAAAGGCTAGAGTGGCCACTAACAAGATAAACTTGACGGTGTGTTTGTAGCGTGACCAGTCAGGCATTAATTGCTCCAGAAGATCGGGGTTGCCAAAGCGGTTTAAAGCCCGTTTACGGTAGTACCAGGTAGCTACAAAAAACAAGATAAGAACTGGAATGAAGGCCAGTCCGTATAAGTATATGCTATTTTCGAATCGAAACATAGTAATATCTTCTTCAACACCTGCCTATATAATCATAGACGCAGCATTCGTTTATACACTAAGGTATAGCTCGAAGTACAGTATACCTCAACAAAACTTCTATCAAAAGGAAGAGAATACCACCAAAAGCAAAATGATGATATTCTTCACTATATCTTTTAAAGCTAGTCACGTCAATCTTCATCTTCTCTAACTGATCAATGGAGGCATAAATCTGCTCCAAACTCTGTTCATCTAACGCTCGGTAGTATTTTCCACCGGTCATTTCTGCTATTTGACGAAGCAGCTCTTCATCAATTTCTACTTTCACTGTACCCAGGATATACTTCCCATCGCCTCTAATACTAACGGGGGCTCGGGTCTCTCCTACACTTCCGATTCCAATGGTATACACTTTAACATTATATTCCTTAGCAATCTTTGCAGCCAGCATGGGAGATTGGTAACCAGCGTTGTTGACCCCGTCGGTCAATAAAATAACAACTTTACTCTTGCTTTCACTATCCTTCAGCCGATTAACTGCGGTCGCTAAGCCCATTCCAATAGCTGTTCCATCCTCTAGGATTCCACATTCTAATTTACTCAAGAACTCATTTAGTACCAGGTGGTCCGTGGTCAAGGGACATTGGGTAAAAGCTTCTCCTGCAAATACAACCAAGCCGATTCGATCGTATTGCCGTTGTCGGACGAAATCAGCTGCTACTCGCTTACTCACATCCAAGCGATTGGGTTGAAAATCCTGAGCAAGCATACTACTAGACAAGTCCATGACGAGACTAATGTCAATGCCCTCCGCCACCACTTCTTCCTCTTTTAGTACTTGTTGTGGGCGGGCTAAGGCCACAATCAAGGCAACCAATGATAAGACCCGAAGTATAGGCAATAAGGAGCGCAAGCGACCTCTAATTGACTGTGTGTTTTCTAAGCCTGCTAGGGTAGACATTTGTATCGGCGCATAGCGTTGCCGATAGTTTCGAAAGTACCACCAAGCCATTATGGGTAATAATAGCAAGAGCACAAAGAATACTGGACTTACAAAGGTTATGTTTTGCAGTAATCCAAGCATACAACTTATTATATAGCTTCTGACTTGTCTTCTTCAAACTCTTGTGTTGATTCCTCCGGTTTGTTTTACCGGTTTTCGCTTAATCTGCACGACAACGGCTGAAAGTTACCCCGGCACGTACAAGCCCATCCTGTATTTTGAGTTCTTTAGTATCTCATCGGCGGAATTAGACACTAAGGTATAGCTCGAAGGACCGTATACCTCAACAATACTTCCACTAAAAGGAAAAGAATACCCCAAAAAGCAAAATAATGATATTCTTCGCTATATCTTTTAAAGCTAGTAACTTCAATCTTGGTCTTCTCTAATTGATCGATGGAAGCGTAGATCTGCTCCAGGCTCTGCTCATCCACCGCTCGATAGTATTTCCCACCGGTCAGTTCAGCTATTTGGCGGAGTAGTTCTTCATCAATTTCCACTCTCACTAATCCCAGTACATATTTCCCATCGCTTCTCCTACTTACGGGAGCTCGAGTTTCTCCTACACTTCCGACCCCGATGGTATATACCTTAATATTATATTCCTTGGCAATTTTCGCCGCCAGCATGGGAGACTGGTAACCTGTATTATTGACCCCATCGGTTAGTAGAATAACGACCTTACTCTTGCTGTCACTATCCTTAAGTCGATTGACGGCGGTAGCCAAGCCCATACCAATAGCTGTTCCATCCTCAAGGATTCCACATTCTAATTTACTCAAGAATTCATTGAGTACCAGGTGATCCGTGGTCAAAGGGCATTGGGTAAAGGCTTCTCCGGCAAAGACAACCAAGCCGATGCGATCGTATTGCCGTTGTCGGACAAAATCAGCTGCTACTCGCTTACTCACTTCCAAACGATTGGGCTGAAAATCCTGAGCAAGCATACTACTGGACAAGTCCATGGCAAGGCTAATATCAATACCTTCCGCTACCACTTCTTCCTCTTTTAACACCCGCTGCGGGCGGGCCAAGGCCACGACTAAAGCTATGAATGATAAGATTCTTAGAATTGGCAATAAAGAGCGCAAGCGCCCTCTCAATGACTGCGTGTTTTCTAAGCCTTCAAGGGTAGACATTCGCATCGGTGCATAGCGCTGCCGATAGTTACGAAAGTACCACCAGGCTAT
>JAHQWA010000067.1 GCA_019634045.1 Saprospiraceae bacterium | reverse complement strand
CTAAATTTTTTACTGCTTTTTATACAATCGCAATATAGATGGGACTAATGGTTTGATTATTAGCTTGTTGTGGCATATTGTAAGCCGTCCCGTCCGGACCGCCTTCGCCCGCCGAAGCTCTTAAGAGCGAAGGCGGGCTTTTTTGTTTATACCCTTCTCCTATCATTTTTCTTCTCTAAATTCAGGGGGCTTCGGCGGTCAAAGACCGCTTCATATCTAAATTCGATCCCTATGAAGGATAAGTTTTACGTCTATATACTTTCCTGTGGTGATGGAAAAACCTATGTCGGGTGTACCAGGAATCTAGAAGATCGATTGGCTAGACATGAAAGAGGGGCAGTACCTTCGACGAAGGATCGTAGGCCGGTGGAGTTGATCACTTATCTTGTTTTTTCTGACAAATATCGAGCCTTTGAATTTGAGAAGTATTTAAAGTCAGGTTCTGGACGTGCTTTTTTGAAGAAGAGGCTCATTTAGGACTCCTCATTCTGTAGGATCAACTCTTCTACTTCTCTGCCAGCAACCTCCCCAAACCCATCCCAAAAATTCCCACCCCATTTTAACTTCCCCCCAATATTTCCCAACTTAGCACTTATCTCTTAGATCTCACCCAACAAAAACACCTCCCATGAATTTTCCACAAAAGTTATTAGCCTGTTGGCATCCGGTTGCCTATAGTCATGAAGTAGGATCTGAAAAGCCCCTTGGGACTTTTTTATTGGACCAGGCGGTGGTCGTATGGCGAAGCAGCGATGGCAGCGTGCATGCCATGCGAGATCTCTGTATACACCGGGGGACGGCCTTGTCCTTAGGGTGGGTGAAGGAGGATTGCTTGGTGTGTCCCTATCACGCCTGGGAATATGATAAGCAGGGCAAGTGTGTGTTTATTCCACAGGCTCCGGAAATTGCGATTCCCGACAAGGCGTGTACACCAACTTACCATTGCCAGGAGAAGTTTGGCTTGATTTGGGTGGCCTTGAAAGAACCAGTGTATCCTCTACCGGAAATTCCGGAATTGGAGAATGGGGACTGGAAGGTGGTACAGACGGGGCCCTTTGACTGGTATAGCGATGCATCCCGACAGGTAGAAAACTTTACGGACTTTGGCCACTTTCCCTGGGTACATCCGGGCTTATTGGGCGACCCCCAAAGACCCGAAGTACCTGCTCATAAGGTTAGGATAGACGGAGCTGTGTTGCACTACACGATTGTACGCCCGGAAGCGCAGAATTCTGAAGATTTTCCGGTTTTCGCGAATGAAGAAGTCGTACAACCAGAGCGCAGAAGTGAATACCGACTGCATTTGCCTTATACCATTGTGCTGCGCTTGGGGTGGGGCGGCGAGAAGGGGATGGTTTATTTTTTTGTTTCTCAACCCATTTCTTCCAATCAATGCAGAGGCTATTGCATCATTGGCCGGAACTACAATCTGGAAGATCCCGATAGCGTCCTACAAGATTTCGAACAGGTCATTTTTGATCAGGATAAGCGGATCGTGGAGTCCCAGCGGCCAGAACAAGTACCTTTCGATTTCGCCGAAGAACTACATCTGAAATTCGATGCGGTGGCCATGAATTATCGCCGGGCTATGAAGGCGGAAGGTTTGGCTTATTGAGGAATAGGGGATTTTTATAAACGCACCAACTTATGGAGCAAAGCATATTCCAGAATAATACTTCCTATTCCGGCTCGTAAACTCAAAAGATCATCATTAGTGTAGAGGCGTACCCCCTTTCCATCCATCTCTACCTTTGAGCACTTGCTTAACCATGGGAGAACAACGGCCAAACAGGAAGGGCGTATACTACAGGCACAGTCTGATCTCTTGGCTCGTCGTCTAGTAGAAGCTCCAGAATTTCTGGCGCCCTTTCAGGATCAGGCCTTCATCGAAGCGCTTTAAGATATCTTGGAATTATTGATCTTTCCTTTTTTCCCGGTCCAATCTTGGAATTCGTAATTGAGGGCCCTCGGTCGGCTTTTTTTGGCTCGATTATTCTATCCCTCCTACCGCTAACTGGATAGCTTCGTTATACCGAATAATTGCATTAAACTGGATTCTTGTTTTAATATTCTCCAGATGCGACGCTTTTGTCTAGCATTTGTCCAGGCAGAAAATGTTTAAATCAGACTTACTTATGATAACTTTATTATGCATTGGACTGCTTGAAACGCAATCTACAGATTGGTGAGTGGAATTCTATTGGCCAAGCTAGACTTCAATTTCCGGCTTTGGTAGCGCGGAGGATAAAAGAGATAAGATAGGGTAGCAAGTGGGTAAGTTTTAGGAATGCATTTTTCTCAAGCTGTATTTTCTTTCAGGAAGCTTATGATGAGGATCAAGATAGGGGTGGCGGATGGCTGTCTAGTGCTTTCACGCTATGCTGTTACCCAAAGTAATGGAGCGACAAAAACGAACGAAACCAACAGCAATGAAACGAAGAAAATTTGTGGAGACAACATCTCTAAGCTCACTGGGATTCATTTCAGCGGCTTATCTGCCAAATTTGAACCAGGAGGATCGAATAAGGATTGGATTGGTGGGCTGTGGCTGGTATTAAACTAGCTAGAACAGTAATGAGCATTGTTGGCTTCCAACTCGTTTCCGTGTGCGACATCGACTCCAAGCATCTCAAAAAGGTGGCTGATGAAATAGAGAAGACACAAGGAAGTCGACCAAAAGAATATGCAGCCTACCAGGAGCTCCTCGATAAGGATAATTTGCAAGGGGTTATCATTGCCACATCACCACATTGGCACGCGCTACAGTTCGTTGCCGCTTGCCAGAAAGGTTTGGCCATGATAAAGGCTGCTCAGAAAGCCGATAATATTGTTCAGATCGGATTTATGCAAAGAAGTAATGTGGTAGGAGAGAAGATTCGGTCGCTTATAAAAGAGGAGCGGCAGGCAGCTAAGCTCCTAGCAAGGCCTTATCGAGGGGATTACAAGCGACCGAAAGCTTGATGATGGTCAACTATTGATAGCCAATTAGCTAATAACTTGGACAGCGGCGAATAGCCAAAATTAGTTAAAAAACAACAACGAAATGCCAACAAAGAGATGCAAATCCTTTCGAGTTGATCTTGCCCTTGTAATGACCACGATCCTATGCCTAACTTTCTCCAGCTGCGATACCGCCTTTGATCTGGATGAAGACCCAGGAAGGTCTCAGCTGGCTTCTCTGCCTTATGAGCACTTGGCGGACCTTGAGCAGGCAGTAACGGGCGTTTACTTCCAACTATTTCGAGCCTTTAGAATGAATAATGCATTCGCTAATGCCTGGTCTGCTGATGATATAACGAATGGTGGATGTGGTTGTAAGATTACTATTCGAGAATATGATCAAAGGGCAGTGACGCTCGGCAATCCTGCCATACGCAACAATTGGAGGAGTATGTATCGGGCTATTCGAATGACCAATAACATTTTGAGGAATGTTGCAGAAACGGCCCTGCCCGATCAAGTAGCCCAGGATGAATTGGTAGGAGAAGTGTATTTCATTCGGGGCTTGCTATATCACTATTTAACGCGCAACCACGGCAGCATACCATTGGTTCTTGATCTTGAAATCGACTTCGAGATCGGACTAGCTACACAACTAGAAGTATATCAGCAAATTGAAAGCGATTGGCTCCAAGCAGAGGCGTTACTTCCCGCTTCGAGCAATCTAGGTGCCACTAAGCCAAATTCAGGTACGGCCAACGCTTTTTTGGCTAGACTATACCTGGATTGGGCTGGGTTCCCCGTGAAGGATGATTCTAAATACAATTTGGCAGCAGCTAGTGCCAAAAAGGTAATGGATAAGGCAGACCAGCATGGTTTTGCCTTAGTAGATGATATGGCCAGCCTTTATACCTTGGCAGGTTCGCGGAATACAGAAGGCGTTTTTACGCTCGCTTTCTGCGAGCCTTGCGGATTGGGAAATCGAAAATATGGGAAACTGGGACTACCCGGAGATTTTGGAGGTTGGCAGGAATCATTTGCTGAGGTTCGCTTTTTTGAAGATTTTCCGGAAGGACCCAGAAAGGAAGCGACTTTCCATACCGAGATCCCCGTGGATGCTAATGGGAAAATAACAGCTGATGTGGCCAATGCAGCTGACTATGTTCCCTGGACCTCCTTTTGGGTGGATCAAAATCCAGTTTTTAGAAAAATAGTAGGACCTTTTGAGGATGGGATCTTTGGTAAATATCAAACTTCCCGTGGGGATTACCTAATGAGATATGCCGAAGTCCTTTTGATTTACGCGGAGGCTGCGGGCAGATCAGGTGCTGTATCTGCCGAGGCATGGGAAGCATTAAATAGGGTTAGGAGAAGAGCAGAAGGTTTGCCGGTAGATACGCCGGATCCAAGCGTTGACTTGAGCGATCAGGATGGCAATATTGCAGAACTGGCTTTTACAGAAAAGAAGTGGGAATTGGCTGGTGAGTTCTTGCGGTGGTACGATTTGATCCGCTTGGAGCGTGTTGAGGAGGCTTTGGGTGGAACAGCGCGGGATCCGAGAAGCTCGATTGGGAGCCGATTTGATCCGGATGGGAATGCAATACCGATACCTTTAACTAAACCGGCTGTACCTATAATTGGACCATTAGGTACAGATAGCTATTTCTTACCCATTCCCCCTTCCGAAATTGCACTCCTTCCCAATTTGGGGGGCTAGAGGGAGGTAGATGTTTGTTTGATTTTAGGGAACTCTAAATTAGTCTGACCAATGAAACGTATAAAAAACAGGAGCCTAGTACTTATCGCCCTCCTCTTATTTGGCAAGGTCCTTCTTGCGCAGGGTGATGGAATGGAAAAGCCTAATATAGTTGTCGTCATGGCGGATGATATTGGCCTCGGGGATATCGGTTTCTATCATCAACAACGAACCGGGCAAAAACCGCTAGTTCCTACTCCGAATATTGACCAACTCATACGATCAGGCATGCGTTTTTCGGATGCCCACTCTCCCGCCTCTCTTTGTGCTCCCACCCGCTTTTCGATGCTGACCGGCAATTTTTCATACCGTAATCAAAGAAGACCTTGGGGGGTATGGTCACCCTGGGTAGATGCCGGGATAGAACCGAAATACACGACCATCGCGAGGATAGCCAAGCAAGGAGGATATACGACTGCCTTTTTTGGGAAATGGGGCTTGGGTGGACTTTGGGAAACCCAACATAAGAACTATGCTAAGTTTGCTCAAATGGAGGGTGGAGCAGAAAAATACGGCTTTGATTACTCGCTAGTATTGCCGCAGGGG
>JAHQWA010000066.1 GCA_019634045.1 Saprospiraceae bacterium | reverse complement strand
GAGTAACCTGCGCGTCTTGATCCGTTTTTTCAAGACAAATCATGAAACCTTGTCATCGGAACTCATAAGCCTGGGGGCCGAATTGATCATGCGAGCATCGCCAGATTTTGTCGGTCAAAAGAGCAATGTCTTTCTGCGGGAATTTCTTTCTGCGATATTGCCTCATTTTGAGGCTCGCTTTGTCCACCGTATGGATAAAGAGACACTTTTTAGATATCCTGGAAAGATATTGACTTGGTGGAAGGTTTGGTATCGTCATCAATCTCGCACAGAGGAAACGTTAAAGGAGGATGTTTACTATCAAACGGATTTTTCTACCATCATCAAATACGTCCCGGAATACATCTGGTGGAACAATGGTTTATCCTATGGTCGTAACAACCGAATGTACCATTTCCAGAGCCCCGAATTTAGGCACCTGGCAGTGGGTGGTAGTGTGCGTAAAGGGCCAGATTTTCGACCCTACACCCGCCGTATGGCGAAGGCTTTTGTGACCTTGCCCTATAACTTTCCAGCAGGAATGCGCGATATGTACTTGTACTTTTACGGTATTTCACTGGGAGCAGGAGAGTTGCTTTTGTTGATGATGCAACGCTTTATGCGGCACCGCCCCAATAGAACGCACTTGTTAACTGAACTGGAACTTTGGAATCCGGTATTGCAAAAATTGGCTTGTGCTGACTTTGAAAACTTGGATATACCAGAAGCTCGAAGCTTGATGGGCTATCTATACCATTGCCTAAGAGATCAGCCAGACTACCAAGTGAAGTCACGAACTATTGCCCAATTATATCGCGATAGTCAAGCGTATCTGGATCGTATACAAGCACGCGCTGCTGCGCGTACAGCGAGAGAGCAGGCTCGTCTCCTCATGACGGGTAAAAGGTCGAAATTGGTTCGATGGGCAGCACATCCAAGTGTCCTTCCCATGGAGATCAAACAAGCGGATCGTCACTATAAGATCGTTGAGCTGACGGATGAAAATCAGCTGAGTCGGGAAGGAGCGGTGATGAATCATTGCGTGGGTGGCTACACCTACAAATGTACAGATGAGTGTGGCTCTATCTGGTCGCTTAGGGAGTATCTAAATGGAGCCTGGTACAGTCTGGTTACCATCGAACTGCAAGAGCGTCAGATAGTGCAAGCCCGAGGGCCCTTTAATGCCACTCCAACTGCGGAACAACGAAAGCTTATACGGGCTTGGAAGAGGCGAGAAAACCTGGTGTAGTACGCAGAATATGGAGAGGCGACTTGTGTGAATTCTGGTGAATTAGAGTTAAGTCTTAATCCAAATTATATTTCGGGTTGAGACTTTTCTTTTTTACTGATAGCTAGGTGGAAAAAAAATTATGCTTTTTCATTCTAGGTTTTTATTTGAGTTTTTTCAAGGTGATTTTATTTTAAATAACTGACTGTAAGTCACTTATTGTTTAGCGTGCTTGCTTGTCACTATCAACCTTAAGTTTATCGAACGTATTGTATTTTCAATATTTTTTGAACATTTTAAACTTTTAGATGTCTTATACCAAATTTAGTATTACAGAGAGAATTTATTGCTAACCAAAAGAAGAACTCAAATCGTGTTAATTTCAGTACACCATATTCAAAATTCAGTCCGGATTGTCACTATGTTGGCTATCCTTGGTGGGGTAATAATCCCTACGGACTGGGTGAGTAGTTATGTGCTGTGGTTTGCACTCTTATTAATTCTATTCGGGGTACCCCACGGAGCATCTGATTATATCATATTTAAACGAATGCTTCAGAAAACGAAAAGCCCCCAAACCCACCTACATTTTGGAGCCTATTATGCTGCCGCCATATTATTATACAGTTTAATTTGGTGGTTGGTACCGGTAGTTGCTTTCTTACTTTTTATTTTCATTTCTGCCTATCATTTTGGACAATCCAATTGGCACTCCATCGACTTCAAGAGATCTTGGCATGCTTGGATCGTTTATAGTGTCTGGGGACTTGCTGTAATTGGCATTCCTGTCCTGCTACATCACCAAGAAGCAAGTATTATTATTTTAGAAATTACGGGAGTAGCCGTTGACTTGAGCGCTTGCTGCGCCCCGCTAATTTTCACACTGATTGGCATCAATCTGTTGCAAATTGTCACTTTATTCGATCAGAACCTTATTCCACAGGATCGATTTTATAGAGAATTGTCCAATTTCTTGTTGCTGGTGGCTTTATTCGCTACCACTCCATTGCTGGTAGGATTTGGCATTTATTTCATGTTTTGGCATTCACTTTCTTCGACACTGGACCAACTGCAGGTGTTTCAGCGTTGGGATCAGCAATACGATCTTAGGAGATACCTTCAGCAGGTTGTTCCAATGACCGCATTGGCCTTTGTCGGACTAGGCGGTATCTACTATTTCCTTGGTGACCAAATGAACCATGGCATTAATTTAGGCGCCTTCTTTTTATTCATAGCTATAATCACGGTTCCACATTCCATTTTGATGGACAGGTTGTATTCGCATTAGCGGGTAAAAAACAAAAAGCATTAAAAAAAAAGGGGTGAGAGCCCTGTACTTTTTACCTTATTAAACAACAAAATTATGGAATCTTTATTAGCTGCAAAACCATTGTTTCTAGCCAGTCTTCAGTCGGGAGACTACGTTGGTTTTACTTTTTTCATCGGTTCTATGGCCATGATGGCAGCCTCCGTGTTTTTCTTCTTCGAGATGAATAACGTGGAGGGCAAGTGGAGAACTTCTCTATTAGTATCTGGCCTAATCACATTTATTGCTGCTGTCCATTACTATTACATGAGAGACTTTTGGATTGAAAATGCAGTTTCTCCTACAGAGTTGCGTTATATCGATTGGATATTGACTGTTCCTTTGATGTGCGTTGAGTTCTATCTTATTTTGAAAGCCTTCGGAGCAAAGATTGGTTTACTTTGGAAGATGATCTTTTATTCATTGGTCATGTTGATTGCGGGGTATTTAGGTGAAACGGTATTCAGAGATAATTCTCCTTTGTGGGGTTTCATTTCAACCATAGGATACGTTGGGATTTTGTATGAAGTGTGGTTTGGGTCTGCTAAGAAATTGGCTGACGGTTCTAACGATCCTATTCTACAACGGGCATTCAAAACTTTGGCCTGGTTTGTGTTTGCCGGATGGGCGATCTATCCCATCGGTTATATGACGATTGAGGGATCAGGCTGGTTGAGCGGTGTATTGGCTTCTTCTAGTATGGACCTCATCTACAATATCGGTGATGCCGTGAATAAGATCGGCTTTGGGTTAGTAATCTATTCGCTAGCAGTATCATCAAAAAAACCATCTGCTGCTATCGCCTAGCAGCACCTCCTTCATGGTTGTGGCATAGTTGACCAATAAATACTTCATTAGTAGAATTCCAACTCCTATCACTCTTCGAGTGGTGGGAGTTTTTTATTACATAGAATTCCACCTCCCTTGTGCATTCAGTCTTCTATAAGCATCATCCAATCCTACAATCCTCACACTCAGTCGTTTTTGGTTGCTTCACTGGCAATTAGAGGTTTTATTTCGGGCTTGTCATGGTCTAGGGTGTTATCATAATTCGAGAGGAATCAGTATATTTTCCTAGAAGTATTGTGAAAATAACATCCTTTAAATCGAAGACAAGTGAAAAAGAATAGCCTTATGCTGAATGTAAAACGATTTTGGAATGCCCAAATTCGCTTTGCTCAGCGTACATACTGGAGAAAACTGCTATGGGGGATATTGCTTTTACCCACCATGCTACAGGGACAGCTATGTCAAGGGGTTATTTATGGAAAGATCATCTTGAAGAATGGAGAGACCTATCAAGGGCAACTACGCTGGGGGAATGAGAAAGCACTCTGGGATGATATCTTCAACGCTTCTAAAAATGAAAGACCGATGCGCCATCTCCTATCCAAAGAGGAGGCTCGTCGAATCAAGAGAAGGACGGAGGAGTTTAAATATGGATTCATGGCTCTTTGGGAGGATAAAAACCCCAATGCCCACTTTGCTTTTCGGTGTTATTATGGGGATATCAAAAAGCTGACGATCCGGGCTGATAATATTGTTTTACTCCGCCTAAAGAATGGGAAGGAAATCAGTCTGAGAAGGAATCGAGGAGGAGATTTGGATAAGAAAATCAACGTTTTTGATCAGCAAAAGGGGAAAGTCCAATTTGGTTTTGATCGAATTCATGCCATTGTATTCCAGGATACCCCGAGCAACTTTAATTGTCCTTTGGGGACTCCCGTATACGGTAAGGTTTCGACGACTAGAGGAGTATTTGAGGGCTTTATCACCTGGGATCGCGAAGAGTGCCTATCCAAAGACAAGATTACTGGAAAGCAAAAGGGAACCAATGTGGACCTCAAGTTTGGGAATATCAAAACACTGAAGGCACAACGAGATGGCTCAATGATTACCATGCGTTCTGGCCGAGTGTTGTTCTTGAATGATCATGATGATGTAAGTAATGGAAATCATGGCATTACCGTGCGAGGCCTTTACTTAGGTCAGGTCACCATTGAATGGGAAAACTTTATTTCTGTGACTTTTCTAGAGCCACAGTTACCACCGCCAGCATACGACTACTTCAAAACGCCGGAAATATTGGAAGGTACGGTGCGCTTAAACAACGGTACCCGATACCGAGGGCAAATCATCTATGACTTGGATGAGATCTACAATGTAGAATTCTTGAATGGGGACAATGGGGAATATCAATATTATATTCCCTTCTCCTTTATTCAACGAATTGAGCCCCAGAATGATAAATTCTCTACTGTATACCTGAAAGAGGAGAGTCAGCTACTACTCGGGGGAAATTCAGATGTAGATGGTGGAAATCATGGTATTATCGTGATCAAACCCAGCGGACGAGCCGAGTATATAGAATGGAAAGACATTAAAAGTATCGATTTTGACTGAGAACCTGCGATTATTTTTTTCCCGACTAAGCCTCCAAACTGCTCTGCTCATCGTCTTGGGGGCAACTACCTTCCTGTATTGGTTCTGGCTTCAACAAGGAGCAAAAGACGAAGGGTATCCCATTTATCAGGTAGCCGTTTTGTGGGTGCTCTTGCTCAGCTTCTGCCTTTGGTTGGGTAATTTATTGATCTACCGTTTCATACAGCGCACCTACTCCTGGGAATCTTCTTTCTCTTCTCGTTTTTTCTTGCAGCTGGTTCTGACGCTGTTCTTTTCCTTGGGCTGTATCAATCTTACCTATATCTTATTTAAGAATGCTTTTACACAACTTCCTCCGGATCAAAATCAGCTCATCTTACTCAATATTTACGGAACTTTATTTCTCGTACCGGTACTATCCGTGCAGTTTGGCCTTCTATTTTTGAGAAAATGGAAGATGGCAATTATTGAACAAGAAAAGCTACAGAAGGAGCAGGTACAATCTGAGCTCTTCGCACTGAGGTCACACCTTTCTCCTCATTTCTTATTTAATAACCTGAATATTCTTTCGGCACTGATTCAAGTAGATAATGAGCCTGCCCAAGACTACCTCGACCGCTTTGCTCAGGTATATCGTTATGTGCTAAAAAATAGAGACATAGAGCTCATCAGTCTATCAGAGGAGTTGCGTTTCCTAGAATCGTATAATTTCCTGTTGCAGCAACGATTTGCGAAAGCCTTACAGATTGATATTCAGGTTGCTTCCAATTATGAGGATTACCTATTGCCTCCACTATCACTGCAGATGTTGATTGAAAATGCCTTAAAGCACAATAAGCTCTCAGAAAAGAAACCACTTCACATTAAAATTACTACTGAAGACCAAGCCACACTAAGTGTTGAAAATAACTTACAAACCAAGACCCTTCCACCCCAGGAAAAAACAGGCTTTGGTCTGGAGAATATCCGAAGAAGGTACTGGTTGATCGCTCGTCAGGAAATAGATTGGAATTGCACGTCCGCTGCTTTCAGAGTAGGCTTGCCTTTGATCAAACACTCGTAACTAAGGATAGTATGAATATCGTCATTATCGAAGATGAAGCACTAGCCGCTGGTAAGTTAGAAAAGATGGTCCTTAAGCACAATGGGGAGTTTAAGGTACTGGAGAAGTTGGGCTCAGTGGAAGCTGCCACGGAATGGTTTTCGCAGCATGCCATGCCGGATTTACTATTCCTAGATATCCAGTTATCGGATGGTACCTGTTTTGATTTGCTAAAAAATATTGAAATTACTTGCCCCGTTATTTTTACGACCGCCTATGACCACTTTGCACTGGATGCCTTCCAACTAAATAGCGTTGACTATTTACTCAAGCCCGTCAGTCAAGATAAACTCACCAAGGCGCTTGCCAAACTGGACGATATACAGCAGCATTATCAAAAATCTCAGGCGAATCCCCAGTGGGAAACTGTCCTGAAAACATTAGAAGGTCAACAGCAACAAGCTTATAAAGCACGCTTCTTGATTAAATCTGGGACTCGCTATTTCCCCGTCTCTACAAAACAGACTCATTATTTCTTTTCGGCACAACGCATCACATTCCTAGTGACAGAAGAAGGGAAAAAGTACACCATCGGCTATACTTTGGATGAACTCGCTACCTTATTAGACCCGGCTGATTTCTTTCGAATTAACCGGAAAATGATCATTCATATCAAAAGCATACAGATGGTGCACAAACACTTTAATGGCCGATTAAAAGTGGAATTAGATCCTCAACCCGAAGAAGAAGTTATGGTTAGTAGCCGCCGGGTTGCGGATTTTCAGGCATGGTTAGATCGCTAGAACGGGGCGGGATGTGGAATACAATAAGGAAAAGGTTTGATGCCTAAAGCTCAAACCTTCTACCCATAAACTTAACTTAGAAGCTTTCAATGTTCCATTCTAAAACTGGCATTGAGCGTTTCAATGCCTATCAACTCGGATTCTCAGTATTACATTATAGTCGAGTATTGACGATGTTATTAAAGGCGGAGCCGAATGTATAGCTAATGCCAAAACTAAAGCCTAATTCGAAGTCCGTAGCAATCTGTCGCTGGCGTAACAAAATGTCCTCTAGCGAAGCACTACCGACAGGAAGGTTTAGTTGATTTCTAATCAATTCAAGGTTAGCGGAGGAACGAAGGGAAAGTCCTTTAAATACACGTATGTTCGCATAGCTGAAAAGTCGTAAGCTGTTTTTCGTCATGTCATGAAGGTACGCAGAGGCGGATAAGTTAGTTGAGATATCACCCCATGGTTGTCTAAATCGCATTTCAGCTGAAAGAGAATGATTGTACAGGACTTCCCTTCTTTTTCCGAATATAGTTTCTTCAATATAGCCGTTGTAAATAAGCCCAACTTTATAGGCGAGTGTAATCTCTCTTTTCAATACTTCTCGATACGGAAATAAATTATACTCGATAGCGGGCTGGATATAAGTAGAAAAGTCAATGTTCCGATAGGTATTATGGGTGACACCAGAGAATATCCCTGTAGACCAATGGTTACCTAGGCTCTTCACAATACTGCCCCTTAAGTAGTGATTTTCGCGGGTACTTACGAAGCTCTCCTCGTCACTATCAAATCGGTTTTCGGACATGTTAAACTCGACATCGGTTCGAATTCTCCATTCTTCCGTGACCCGATCAGATTCCATTCCCAACTCTACGTTAAATCGGCGGCGACTGGTTTCTTTGTTGAAGCTACCCGATCCGTAGACTTCAAATATCCAATTGTTCCAGGGGTCTTGTTCCTCCTGCGCTTGAAATCGGGAGGCAGATTTTGGCAGGTGGATGCTGACCTCTTCGGCCATATCAGATTCCATCAAATATGGGAATAACCCCACCAAAATCTTTTTCACCAGGCCTTTCCTAACCTCATCTCGGGTCATGGTAGGCTGGGTTTGGTACTCTACTTCTTCTTGGAGGTGCGCAAAGCTGTTTCTTCCAGTAAAATTCAATTGATATGTCTGTCCACCACTGCCATTAGTGATGTTATTAATAAAAACTTGAACATCAGCTAAGGCCTGATCTCTAACATGATCAAAGGAAGATAACTCTTGTCGGATATAGTTTCGATCACAATTACAGTCTGTAAAAATTCTTAAACGCTCAGACTGCGAAAAAAGCACAATGGACGTAAATAACAGAATGGTCAGTAGGGTGATTTCCCTTAAATGGTAAAGGTGTTTCATGGGTGGTCGGGTCGTTTTCGTTTTGATACAAAAAAAGACACCTACCTACGCATGACCAAGCCCAAACGGATGAGTGATGGATTTAGAGGACTGAACGTAAAAAAATTAAAAGAACTGGTTTAGGAACCCAAACCCTTTATACCGATCATTCGATTTTCCTCTGGGGCCCAAACCTTCAACTGGAAGCAGCGACGAATCTCAGCTGGATTCAAAGAAGTCGTTTTGGCCTCCTGTAAGGCTGGTATTTTGGCATAGGCTTCCGGAAGGCGATAGAAAGGAATAGCCTCATTCACATGATGAATATGGTGATAGCCAATGTTTCCCGTAAACCAGTGCATAACCGGACTCATCTTCATATAACTAGAAGACTCCAGTGCTGCTGAGATATAGGTCCATCCTTCTTTGTCTTTGAAGGTAACATCAGGGAAGTTATGCTGTGCATAAAACAGGTAAGATCCTAAAGCATGACTGATTAAGTAAGGAATGAAAAAGCCCAATAACAAACCAACCCAACCGAAGTAGGAATAGATTACCATGCCTAAAGCGATATGAAAAATCAAGGCTATAGCGGAGTCCCAGTGTTTTCTTGGGTTGCGAACCAATGACAAAATGGACATGCCATAAATGAAAGTGAATAAATAGCCGAGCGCAATGGTTAGTGGATGTCTAATAAAGAGGTAGATCCGTTGCTCTGTTTTGCTGGCGGCCAAAAACTTCTCTTTGGTGACGACGGGAAAAGAACCAATACTAGAGCTATATAGTTTTGAATTATGCTTATGGTGATAATTGTGTGAACGCCTCCAAACACTAGGCGCTGCTAGGATGAAGTAGCCATAAATAGTAAATATAAATTTCGCCAATGGAGATCTCTGTAGGATAGCTCGATGCATATAGTCATGATAGATGATGAACATCCTCACGATAATCAACCCTAGTAAAATGCTAGCTAGTATCTGAAGCCCTAGGATAGGACAAAAGAATATTATGCAATAAGCTGCTGCCATCAACGACAAGGTGGATAGCGTATGGAACCAACTAAGCCTTCTAAATTCTTTGGCGAAGGGCCTAGTGGCTCTAATGAGTTGGTTGTTGGTCATGTTCGTACTGCTGTCTTTTGTGTTTCCACCGACGGTGCGTCCAAAGCCAAAGTTCCGGTTGTGATCGGATATCTTTTTCTAATCGCGCGGTATGTCGAATGGATATTTCGTGCTCACTGGTTTCTTTCGGGTTGTCAAATAGAAGTTCACTTTCGATTTCATAATAACCACGCTTTACTCGCCGAACGGACATGTATACAACGGGGTAGTTGAACTTCTGGGCAATTTTTTCGGTACCCATGAAAATGGGTGTATCCTGATTGAGGAAAGTCAGCCAAAAAGCGCTGTCCGGTGAAGGTGTCTGATCTGCTATAAAAGCAGTGGCAGTGACTTCCTTGCGATTGCCTACCATCCCTCTAAGGGTTTTCTTCATCGCGTACAACTTATTGCCTAAGCGAGTACGCATATGGTAGACCAGTTGGTCAAAGTATTTATTCTTGAGGGGGTGATAGATTACATACAGTTGATGGATACTGGCTTCTACTCCAAAGCGAGCTCCAGCCAATTCCCAGTTGCCCCAGTGGCCAAGTATAAGAATGATGCTCTGCTTTTTTTCGCAATATTCGGTTAATAAGGCTGTGTCTTCAAAGGCGAGGCGCTCTTTTACGGTTTTCGGGGAGATGGTTAAGGTTTTAATAGTCTCCAGAATAAGATCGCAGAAGTATTGAAAGAAACGCTTGGAAATTTGTTGGATTTCATCTTCTGTTTTTTCCGGAAAGGAGTTGCGGAGATTATTTAGAACGACCTTCTTGCGATACCCTAAAACATAGTATACCAAAATGAACATTATGTCAGATACCCGATACAGTACCCAAAATGGCAAAATGGATATCAAATAGATAAATGGCAACGCGATATAAAAGACAAGGGCGTTCATAAGCTATTATCCGACGCTTTCTTATGTAAGATGTTCTTTCTCCACTTTTCTCTTATTCCTCATACAAAAGAAATAAATCACTATTATCCGTTAATGGCGACAAAGATAGCTTTTAGAACGCAAAATCTCTTTGCTTCTTGTGCATGCTGCCTAAAAATGGCGTTTGGAAGTAAAGAAGAAAGGAAGGTCGTTTACGTGTATATTTAGCTCAAATCTAATGACTTACCATTGGCATAGAAAGCAGCCATTCCAGGATAGTGTTCTATCATGTTCTTACGGATAAAATCAAAAGGAATGTCATCAAAAAAACCATAATCTGCCAGATATTCCATGAATTTTCCTCCGGAGCGACTGAAGGCCTGGAACAAGGAATTATTTACGCCATCAAAATCTAATGGATCGACATTGAGTTTTTCGCAAAGGGCGCGGTTGAAGGCAGGGGTGGCACCGACCCATTTATCCGCTAGATGCATTTCTACAAAAGCATGAGGCGTGAGTTCGTCCGTACCAAAGCGTTCAATGATTTTTTCTGCGGCAATGTGATTTTTGACTTTAACCAAATGTAATCGCGCAGGAATGCCAACGCTTCGCAAACAACTAATCAGGAGTGTAGCTTTATCGATGCAATGTCCTTGTTCTTTCGTTGCAATGAAACTAGAGCGAAACTCTTTTTTTTCAGTGTTTAGTTGATAGGCATTATAAAACCAACCATCCCGTACGGCATAGTACAGCGCAATGGCCTTTTCTTTCTTCGTCATCGTGTCATTCGTCACTTTCCCTACAAAAGCTTGGATCGTCGAGTGTTCAAAATCAAAGTAATAGGTAGCTGCTAAATAGTTTTCCATCAAAAATCACTAGTTTTAAGAGTCACCTAAGAGGTTGTCCAATACAGATAACCTACAAAAGGGAAAACAAAATAATGAAAAACCAACCATCAAGAAGAACCTTTCTTAAGAAAGCAGGGCTAACTGCTAGCGTATTGCCCTTTACTAATGTCTTATCTGCTTGGCCTTCTGCCGAAGCTAATGCATTAGAGGTCCATATTTTCTCCAAGCACCTTCAATTTCTGTCCTATGCCGATATGGCTAAGGCCGCTGCCGACATTGGTTTTGCGGGAGTAGAACTTACCGTGAGACCGAAGGGACATGTATTGCCAGAAAATGTCGTAAGGGATTTGCCGAAAGCAGTAGAAGCGGTTAGAGGCCAAGGCTTATTGGCTACCCATATGGTAAGTAATTTGCTCAATGTGGAGCATAAGACAAGCCAGCAAGTGCTAAGCGCGGCTTCGGAGGCAGGGATTAAGCACTATCGATTAGGCTATTACAGTTTTTCCAAAAACGGAAGTATTCCCCAGGATATCAAGGAAGCCAATAAGCAATTTAAACGCTTGGCAAAATGGAATAAAAAACTGGGGCTAAAAGGGGCCTACCAAAACCATTCAGGAACTAAGATTGGCGCCTCCATATGGGATATTTGGCAAATCCTAAAGGGAATAGATCCTGCTTATGCTGGCTGTCAATATGATATTCGACATGCGGTGGTAGAAGGGGGTAAATCCTGGGAAATAGGCTTACGCCTAATCAAAGACCATATTCATTCCATTGTAGCCAAGGATTTCAGGTGGGAGAAAAAAGGAGGAAAATGGAATTTGTTGAACACCCCTTTAGGGGAAGGGATGGTGGATTTTAAAAAGTACTTCTCCTTGTTGAAAAAGTATAATATCAAGGTACCCGTTAGCCTTCACTTGGAGTACCCTATCGGAGGCGGCGCGGAGCACGGCGCGAAACAAGTGAGTAAACAGGAGCAGCAACAGGTGTTTAAGTCGATGCGTAAAGATTTGACTTGGCTGCAAAAGACCTGGCAAGAATCCTAACCCATTTTGTCAGTAGAAAACACTGACAAAAGCCTACGCTAAGCATTGTTGATGTCACCAACAATCCCCAGCAACATAAATTCTTGGCATGAGAACCGGCGTCTTCTTATTCATATTATTGGTAGTAGGGGCATGTCAGCAGCAAGAAAATGCCCTAGAACGTCCCTATGCACATTGGGCCAGAAGATCCGTTCTAGATCAAAGGCCAAGAATGCTCACCTTAGCTCTTGCCGAAGGCCGCTATGCCGCTTATGATGTAGAAAAATGTGGCTTGTACAAATTATGGCAGGGAGGTGTTTTCTGGGATGGAGCCGCTTTTAATAATATTAAAACGATACAACCTACTAGCTGGGGGACGTCCTATTGGGAAGAAATACCCGAGGGAAGGACTTGGCAGATCGAATGGGATAAAAGCGAGGCTACCATTCAGCCTCAATTCAAGGGGTACAAAATTCAAAATAATCGCATTACGCTACAGTATACCTTAGCCTGGGAAGAGGAGAATATTATCATTACAGAGCAACCCGACTGGCGTACTCATAACGAGGATAGTATAATTTTTCAACGCATCATCACCACGCAAGGTGTTCCTAGTCAGGCAAAACTCTATTATCAAGGGTTCTTGCTAAAAGATATGGATAAGACGGTAATTGAACAGGGCTTTTCCCGTATTCCGACACCGCCAAGGCCCCCTCGACAGGCTTCGAGTAACAATAGCCAATACTGGCTCGATAGGAGTGGTTGCAATACCTGCCATCGAATGGAAGAACAAACCATTGGACCTTCCTATCAAGCTATTGCCAATCGCTATGGGGCAGATACGGAAGAATTCGTTCAATTGGTAAAAAAAGTCAAAGAAGGAGGAGTAGGTGCTTGGGGAGACGTACCTATGAGTCCACATCCACAGTTAGCGGAAGGGGACATTCGAAACATGCTTAGATACATTCTTTCTTTACAACCTAAGGATAAAGCTAAATCGAAGTATACCCAAAAGGCCTCCCCGAAAGCCCCCTCAAAAAAACCAGGCTTCGGCGCTCCTTTGGAGGCGATACACCCTTCTTTTGACCTGCAAAATATTCGCCCGACCTGGTTTCGCCCACGCGTAGGAGCGATGGATTTCCATCCCGATGGCCGGCTTTTGCTAACTACCTGGGATTCTATCGGGGCACTTTATGCAATGCAAGGCGTGGAAAGCGGTGATACCAACCAAATTACAATTGAACGTATTGCCACTGGTCTCTCCGAACCGCTGGGTTTGAAGGTTGTTGGTGAGGATGTTTTTGTGCTACAAAAACAAGAATTATCTCAGCTACTTGACGAGGATAAGGATGGGATAATCGATGAGTATAGAACCATCTGTGATGCATTTGGCGTACGACCGGATTTTCATGAATACTCCTATGGGTTGGTCTACAAAGACGGCTTTTTCTATGCGAATCTGGGCTTGGCCATGCGCTTGATGAGTCATGAGGTACAATTGGAGGATAGAGGGACGGCCATCAAAATCGGATTAGATGGCCAATATGAGCGAATCGCTACCGGCTTGCGACAAACCAATGGTATTGGCCTGGGGCCGGAGGATGAGATTTTTGTAGCAGAAAACCAAGGGCAATGGGTGCCAGCTTGCAAGATCATCCATTTACAGAAAGGACATTTTTATGGCTGCCAGTATCAGACTGGGGATCGGTACGAGGGGCAAGTAGAG
>JAHQWA010000065.1 GCA_019634045.1 Saprospiraceae bacterium | reverse complement strand
CTTTTTTGGCTGAGCAGCTTTTTTGTCCAGATGAGGCGAAAAACGTAGTTCTAGCCAAAGCTAAAACGAGGCTTTTTAACGAAATCTGGGCAAAAAAGAAGCCGCCATAAAAAGTGTAAGTTAAATGTGTCCAAGCGCTTACTTGTTAGAAGTTTGTTGGGCAGTCGCTAATCGCTGATCTCTAGCGATGTACTGAGGAATCTCTTCAACCAATAAGTCTTTTCCGATGATGGTTCGATCAGGATTTAGTAAGTAGATATATGGCGTCCCCAACACATAGTAATTAGAGTAAATGTCATGCTTCCCTTCGTCCGTCACGTTGACCATATCTTGCATGTTATAGGTAGCGAGAAATTCTTTCCATTCCTTTTCTGGGGTATCCATCGATACCGCATATACTTCCACACCTCTGTCTTTCCACGTTTGGTAGAATTCGGCCAATTTGGGAGCTGTTTCTTGACAGTGGTCACATTCAGCATGATAGAAGAAGATAGCTACGTAAGGGGCGTCGATATCGTAAAGCGCGCGCGTTTTTCCTTGCGGGTCCTGGGCTTCAATATTTTGCGCAGGTTTGCCAACCAAGCTTTTTGCCTTATCTCCTGCCCGTAATTGCCAAGCATAGACCTGCACAGAATCTGTCCAGAAAGCACGTTCGTACGTTAGATAGTTATCTACCATATGAACATAAAGTGCTTCCTGGTCGATTTTACTGTCTTTTTCTGGCTGGTAAGACTCAGCAATCCAGACCGCAAAGAATTGATAGTAACGGGGATGACTTGCTACTTTATTCATCAAGACATCGATGGCACGTAGCTTTGTCAAAGTCTGATTAGGGGAATATTCATAAAAATAACTGTGTAGCCTATTGAAAATCACTGGCGTGTTTAGCAATCTGTCATCACTAAAGTCCACATTGTCCCAATAGTGATCGAGCATTAGATAAGTCCTTTCACCTTCATCAATGGACTTATCTGTCAGGATCTGATTTAAAAGGGCTTTTGGTGGCTCTTGCGCCATTTGGTATTTTGTAAATAAGGTGTTAGGATACTGTTGGTATAATTGAGCTAGTTGCGCATTCTTCCCATCAAATAGCTTTTGCCGAATCTGGTTAACGATATCCTGAGTCAACTCCTGGCCTCCACTAGCTTGCAACCGCTGAATTTCTGATTGGAATTGTTCACCCATTCCCATATCGTATTTTAAACTCGTATACAATACTTCATTCTCTATACTTCCATCTACCCGCATATCCTTGATCAAATTAAGATTAGTAGTTGCTAAGGTGAATTGCTGATCTTCGTCCACTAGCATTTCAAGCACTGAGCTATCGGGTAATACAAGTGTGTAGAAACCTTGGGCTAAAGGTTCTGTCCGTTGGAATTGGGCGTTGCCCTGCTCATCCATGAAAGCGGAATCGATCTGAGCTTTCACATTCTCATGGACATTATGTAGGTAGATCCAATCGGAGGATAAGCCTTTTACTTGTATATGGATATCCGTGACATGATCCAATGAACTCTTGGCGCTGTGTGAACTATAAAAGAAGAGCGAAAGAACGACGATTATTGCTACTGTTAAATACTTCATGATCAAAAGTTTTGTAGTGTTTAGAAATTTGAAAGTACTAGATGTTTTATGTTCTTGTCGATACAAATATGTAGGAGTTCCGATGGAGAAGTGTGCACTATTGTTCCAAAATCGTGGACTATTGTGTACAGACTTGTAATATTGTTTTTTTGTCTTGTATTATTGTTTTGTCACCTTTTTTAAATAATTGATATTGAGTTGGTTATGACGGTATTTCTGCGCTCGGGTTTTTTATCTAAAATTGAACTTTATGGAAGCTAATTGGTCAAAATAATTGGAGAAAAAGCACAGGGAGCAATTGCGACTACCGGCAGAGATGGCGCTGCCTTGTTATCTATGTGCGGCTTGAATATTTACCTTCGTTATCATCTACATTTACAGCGTAACTGACTATGAAATTCGGCTGTTCTCGGTCGTTAGGCCAAAGAAAGTGGTTAAGGTGAGTCGAATTTAGCTGTTCGCTTTTGATGAGCTGCGTCAACTAGAAAAGCAGCTCGCCTTCTTCGACGAAGACGAAAAACCGAAAATTACCCGAATGGTATTTGATGGTGAATAAGGGGCGGATCGAAGTTGTTTTATAGCATGCTGCTTTTTACTTCCACTATTGCTCAGCAGTTTCTCATGTAAGGTGTTTACAAATTTTGGCTTTTGTTTTCCAGGCTAAATCTGGTTGAAAGTCGAAAATCGGAAAGTCGAAATCGGAAAAAGGTCCTAAATCGGAGGGTTTTCCGCCTTCCGCCTTCGTACCTGTCTGTTCTGGCGAACGCCAGGCAGGTTTCCGATTTCACAAACGGGCTAACAGTGCAGAGACCTGTAGTCCAATCTACGGAAGCACTTTACATGAGTAACTGCTGATTTGATTGTAGAACTCCACCTATAATACGATTACAGTAAGATAGACAGCTGACAAATTGAACATCAACAACCTCAGGAAAGTACTTTTTGCGTTTTCGGACGAAGGCCCGGTAAACTTCTCGTCCCATTCCGCAACGACAAAACAATACACCATAAAACCTTTAATCACAGACTATTATGCACACTAAATTGTTCATCAGCGCTTTATTAATAACCCTATCAACCCAAGTTTTAGCTACAGGTCCAACCCAAATACCATTTAAGTTAGTGGGAAAAATGATCCTAGTGGAAGCCACTATTAATGGGATTGAAGGAAATTTCATTCTGGATACGGGCATTCGAAATATCGTGCTCAATTCAAAGTATTTCAAGGGATCGCCGATTGACCGTCAGTTTCACGGCATCAATGGCGAAGTTGGCGAGATGCAAGCCGGTTATTTCCAATTGAAAATGGCTGCCTTGCAATGGAAAGGCGTTTACGCAGAGATTATTCCACTGCAACATCTAGAGCGGCTGAAAGGCCAACGGATACATGGGTTGATCGGCGGCCATCTGTTTCGCAATTATGCCCTTTGGCTTAACTATTCAGGACAAGAGATGTGGCTAGAAAAAGCGCCCAGAAACTGGGCCACCGAGTTCTTTTCTACGGATAGGCCCGCTCTAATCGAAGCCCAGCAATTCAAGTACAAAGGCGGAAGTCCCTGTATATCTTTAAATGTTGGCGGAAGCCCTTATACCTTTAGTTTAGATACTGGGGCCGAGACTAATATTTTGGATACACGCTTCAAAATGACCCTATCTCCCTACTACAATATCGATTCTCAAACAGTCTTATATAGTTTTCGAAAAGAAGCAAGCCAAGCCTCCTATACACGGCTTTACAGTCTTCAACTGGGCGCCTTAGGTTGTCAGCCCATGCGCACTTCTTTTTTGAATCTAAGCAATTGGAATCGGGTCACGGCAGGGCCTACTGTAGATGGGATACTAGGCTACGAATTCCTCCATCAATTCAAGGTTTGTATCCACTTCAAAAAACGAATGATCTACTTCATACCGAATGAGGATGGTCATTCCAGGGAGATTTTTACCACCAGAAAATAATTCAATGCTTGCTAATTGATAGTTCGATGGCAACTATCCGTGCGCAAAGTACTACTTCCCAATTCTGCTAGCTAATACCAAGCTAGCAGAATTAGGAATTTATAGCTATATCAATATTGACTTCCTTCGTACCTACCAAAGAACCTACTATCATTTTAGGCAAAAAAAGCGGCCAAAATATTGGCTCAGAAACAATGACTAAAGTTTCTGGAACAATGACTAATACAAGTCCCACACCTGCCCAATACCTTGCCAACGGATTAGAAATAACTCACTTACACCATTACCATATGACCCTACAATCCATTCCCGCCACTGCGCAGCTACTTCAGCAGTCTGGGCAAGCACTTGCACAAGGCTCAAGAAGCAAAGTCAGCGGAACCCTGAATCATTTGTGCCAAGCGCTCTTCCAGCTAAAACAGGAGTTGGGAGACACCCAATGGCAAGCGCTCCGAAAAGAATTAGTTGAACATCCCATTACCGCGCTCCTTTCAGAAGCCCCACAAATTAAGCATAGTCAAGAATGGCCCCGCGGGTATCGTGGCGATGCTTATATGATGGACCTGATCTATGGGACGGGCCGAACGGGGGAACAATTGGCGCATACCTCAAGACTGGGCAAATCCATTCACGAAACACAAGCGGATTGGGCTACCCATCGCGCGGCCATACGCCGGCTACGCACCATCGCTCATGCGGTTGATGAGCAAGCGCAAAAAGTAGGCAAGCCCATCGCTATTTTATCCGTAGCCTGTGGTCACCTGAGGGAGCTTTCCTTTTGTCATACTTGGCAGACCCAGCAATTCGAACGCTGGGTCGCTATGGATCAAGATCCTCGCTCTCTAGCGCTAATCCGAGAAAAACCAACCAACGATCGCCTGGAACTATGGGAAAAATCCATCGTATCCTTGCTCCGCCAACCACAAACCCAACAATTCGATTTCATATATGCTGCCGGCCTATATGACTACCTACAAGATCGCACCGCAAAACTGCTGACATCCCGACTCTTCGAATTGCTGCGTGCAGGCGGTAAGCTATTGGTCGCCAATTTCACCCCAAACACCTTGGAAATGGGTTTCTTAGAAGCTTTTATGGATTGGCCATTAATCTACCGAAATATGGCGAACATGACGGACTTGGCTGGCGGTTTACCAGAAGGAATGGCCCAATTCAAGGTCTATCATGATCTCCCAAACGAAAATAATCGGCTCGTTTATCTTGAAGTGACTCGAAAAAATCCGTAACTTTTGGCAAAATTTAAGGCATTCCGTAATAGTAATACACATAGAAAGTAAAAAATAGATCCCTACTGCATCAGGTTGAACCTTATGTGCCAATAAGGTCCTGTGATAACCTAGGTAGATTAGGCCCCGATTGTAAGCCGCAATCGCGTAGCCCAATCTAAGCGCTTTCTTCTCTTTGCCGCAAGGCGATCGTACATAAACTTTATTTATCATGAAATCGATAGGTACCTATCTAGCGGTAGTGTTATTCGTATGGCTGGTTATCGACCAAGTCGAGGCGCAGGTGACGGGGCGAAATCCGGGGCATTTGGGGTTCGAACAATTTACTATGCTTGATGGATTTCCAACCATGTCTGCTGAAAAAATCATTCAGGATAACAAAGGTTTTCTTTGGATCGGCTCATTTGAGGGTTTAGTACGTTATGATGGGTATGAATTTAGGCTATTTAAACCCGAAGTAGATCACAAAAAGAATCGAATTAGAAATTTATGCCTGGACGAAGAT
>JAHQWA010000064.1 GCA_019634045.1 Saprospiraceae bacterium | reverse complement strand
TCCCAAAAAGGGCGTGGGGCGATATTCCTATCCTGGAGGTGTATTGGAAGACAAGGAATCCGATGAGGCTTTCTTCAACCGACTCAAAGAGGGCTTACCCAGCAACATTGTCGTGCTAGAAAGAGACGCCACAGCTGAAGATCCGGATTTCGTCAAAGAGGCCGTGGATAAACTAATCGAGTTGATTCAAGATAAGTATTAGCTGATCGATTGAGTCTAGGGTACCAGCGGAGCGTAATCCATTCTTATTTTTTCCCTATTTGCACAGAGTAGATTCAATATGGCAAAAAAAGCATTGGATTTCATGGTAAAAGTGGTAGCACAGTTTTAAAAAGGAAACTAAGTTTGCTAACACAATTAATAATTACTACTTGAAAACCAATGCAAGCCAACCTATCTATTACAGGTATTGAGGTGAAGGATATTCGATTTCCAACCAGCAAGAGTTTAGATGGTTCGGACGCCATGAATCCTGATCCAGATTATTCTGCCGCTTACGTCATTCTAAAAACCAATCATCCAGGAAATTTGGAGGGCCACGGCCTAACATTCACAATCGGTAGAGGGAATGAATTATGCGTTTCGGCTATCCAAGCCTTGTCCCATTTGATCCTTGGAAAAGATCTTCAGCACATTGTAAATGACTTGGGCAAGTTTTGGCAGGAGATGACAGGGGATAGTCAATTGCGATGGCTGGGCCCAGAGAAGGGAGTGATACATCTGGCCACGGCTGCCGTGGTCAATGCTGTCTGGGATCTCTATGCGAAAGTTGAGGGGAAGCCCCTCTGGCAATTGCTAGCAGATATGTCTCCTGAGGAACTCGTGAAATGTATTGACTTCACCTACATTTCTGATGTCTTAAGCCGGGAGGAAGCCTTGGCCATATTGCAGCGCCAGTCGGAAAGCAAGGGGGAAAGAATAGCGGAACTTAAAGTCAAGGGATATCCGGCCTACACTACTTCTGCGGGTTGGTTGGGGTATTCGGATGAGAAAATGCGTCGCTTGTGTCAAGAAGCAAAGGCGGAAGGTTTTACACATTTAAAGATGAAGGTTGGTTCCAATTTGGCAGACGATATTAGACGAGCGAGCATTATTCGGGAAGAAATTGGTGATGAGCTTCGCCTTATGATGGACGCCAATCAAAAATGGGATGTGGATGAGGCCATTGAAAACATGGCCGCATTGGCAACCTTCAAACCGTATTGGATTGAAGAACCAACCAGTCCTGATGATATTCTAGGACACGCCAAAATCGCCAAGGCTGTCGCACCCATAAAAGTAGCTACTGGTGAACATTGCCAAAATAGAGTGATGTTTAAACAACTGATGCAAGCCAATGCCATTGAGATTTGTCAGATCGACAGTTGTAGGGTAGGAGGGGTAAATGAGATTTTGGCCATCCTCCTGATGGCCGCCAAGTTCGATATCCCGGTATGCCCACACGCAGGCGGCGTCGGCTTGTGTGAGTATGTACAACATCTATCGATGATCGACTACATTGCGATTAGTGGTTCTTTAGAAAATCGGATTATCGAATATGTAGATCATCTACACGAGCATTTTCATGATCCCGTTGTCATTCAAAATGGTCATTATATGCCGCCCAAGATGGCAGGTTATAGTATTACGATGAAAGAAACTTCCATAGAAACTTACAGCTATCCCGATGGGATCTATTGGCAAGCAGCTTTACAACTGGAGAATCAAACGTAAGGGCGTGAAAGTGCTTAATTGAAAAGAGATGAAATTTAGTTTAAACAATAAGACCGCCATCATTACAGGGGCGGGCAGTGGCATTGGAAAAGCCATAGCAGCAACCTTTGCGGAACGAGGAGCTAAGGTCATTATCCTGGATATGAACGAGGAGGTAGGTGCTCAAACTGCTAAAGCGATCACCTTGGAATATGGCCCAGCTTTCTTTCACCCCTGTGATGTGTCAAAGCCGACCGAAGTGGAAGCCATTATACAGCAAGTCGTGGCAGAACAAGGAAGCATTGATGTGCTCATCAATAATGCGGGGATCGGTTTTGTGGGAAATATCGAAAACACCTCGGAGTCGGATTTCGATAGACTCTACAGCGTCAACGTAAAAGGGGTATTCAATTGTATGAAAGCCGTGATTCCCTACTTTAAAAAGCAAGAAGGAGGCGTGATTGTAAATTTAGCCTCCATCGCTTCGTCTGTAGGCTTATCCGATCGTTTTGCCTATTCCATGTCAAAAGGAGCCGTCCTGACCATGACCTATTCGGTGGCGAAAGATTACCTAACACACAATATACGATGTAACAGTATCTCGCCCGCCAGAATACATACCGCTTTTGTGGATGGCTTTATAGCCAAAAATTATCCGGGACAAGAGCCTGAAATGTTCGAAGCATTATCAAAGACACAACCGATAGGCAGGATGGGAAATCCGCAGGAAGTGGCTGATTTAGCCCTTTACCTCTGCTCGGATGAAGCAGCTTTCATTACCGGAACAGATTTTCCCATCGATGGAGGATTCATAAAATTAAATGGTTAAAGATGAAACTAATAAGAGTTGGTGAACCAGGATTTGAAATACCTGGGGTGGAATTGAATGATGGTGCTCGTCTCGATGTATCTGCTTTTGGCGAGGACTTTGATGAACAATTCTTTGCCAAAGCTGGCATTGAAAGATTGCGAACTTGGGTGGAAACACACCAGGAAGAATGCCCGCCCATTCCAAAAGAAACCAGGTTGGGACCTCCCATCTGTAGACCCTCTAAGATTGTTTGTGTAGGACTAAATTATGCTAAACATGCGGCCGAAAGTGGTATGGCCATTCCAAAAGAACCGGTACTTTTCTTTAAATCTACCTCTTCTATTATCGGTCCGAATGATTCGGTGGTATTACCCAAAGGCAGCGAAAAATCAGACTGGGAAGTAGAGCTAGCTGTGGTCATTGGTAAAAAGGCCTCCTACGTGTCCAAAGAGGAGGCTATGCTACATGTGGCTGGCTATATGCTGCATAATGATATTAGCGAACGAGCCTTTCAACTGGAAATGGAGGGACAATGGGTTAAGGGGAAAAGTTGCGATACCTTTGCTCCAATTGGTCCATATCTAGTACCTCGATCCGAAGTAACTGATCCGCATGATCTAAACCTCTGGCTAAAAGTAAACGATGAGAAATTACAAGCCAGCAATACCTCCGATCTGATCTTCGATATCCCAACCGTAGTGAGCTACATCAGCCAATTCATGACTTTACTGCCAGGAGATATGATATCTACAGGTACTCCATTTGGAGTGGGACTCGGCCTGGATCCACCACGGTTTCTGCAGCCGGGCGATACAATGGAATTGGGTATTGATGGACTGGGAGTATCTCGGCAAGCGGTGTTGGCTTTTCAGGATTGACCAGGATTACACCTACTAAAATAGCATCAAATGGATCTAGATATCAAAGGTAAGGTCTTCATTGTAACAGGCGGTTCCAAGGGAATAGGTTGGGGAATCGTGACCTCATTGGCAGCGGAAGGAGCCATTCCTTTCATTGTAGGTAGAAAGGAAAAGGATGTGCTGAAAGCCGTGAAAACTATCAAAGAGAGTGGAGGAAATGCGGGTTATGCCCTTGCTGAACTAACGCTACCTGACCAGTGTGAAAAAGCTGTCGAAAAAGCCTGGAAAACATTCGGTCGAATAGACGGCTTGGTAAATAATGCGGGAGTAAATGATGGGGTGGGACTAGAAGATGGGAATTACGCTGACTTCATGCGCTCTATTCAACGGAATGTCGGGCACTACTACTTGATGGCCCATTTGGCACTACCTTATTTAAAGAAGTCCAAGGGGGCTATTGTCAATATAGGTTCTAAAACTTCTCTAACCGGGCAGGGAGGAACTTCAGGTTATGCCGCTGCCAATGGTGGGCGTAATGCTTTAACACGGGAATGGGCCGTTGAGTTATTGCCTTACAGTATCCGTGTAAATGCAGTAATTGTAGCGGAATGCTATACGCCGCTATATGATCGGTGGATTAAAACCTTTGACAATCCGGCAGAAAAACTCGCCGGAATAACAGAAAAAATCCCCTTAGAAAATAGGATGACTACCGCTACAGAAATAGCCGATACGGTTGCCTTCTTATTGTCTAACAAATCAAGCCATACCACCGGTCAGTTACTCTTTGTGGATGGAGGATATACGCACTTGGATCGGGCACTATAAACAATAGAAATCGGTCAAAACTACAGTCAAAAGCCTGAGTATTTATTGTCGCAGTACTTAACAACACCTATGACGAAGCAAAAACTTACAAAATACTGCTGGGCGCTAGACCTAAAGGACGATGAGCAATTGATACAAGAATACAAAGCCTATCACCAGCCGTATGGCCGGAGATCGTTGCCAGTATTAAAGCTGCGGGGGTAGAGGGATTAGAAATCTATGCAGTGGGCAATCGGCTTTTTATGATCATGACGGTTAATGATGGCTTTTCTTTTGAAAAGAAATCAGCTATGGATGCTGCTAATCCCAAGGTACAGGAGTGGGAAACATTGATGTGGAAGTATCAGCAAGCCTTACCTACGGCTAAGGAAGGGGAGAAGTGGCTATTGATGGAGAAAATATTTCAATTAGACTGACCACAAGCATTGTCAGAAGAACCACAAATACAAAAGAAATGAGCAAGGCCATCGAATACAATTCGAATTATCCCGCTGTCGCAGATTTGCGAATCAAGGCTAAGAAGAGGATTCCATCGTTTGCCTTCGAATATTTAGATGGTGGCTGCAATGAAGATACCAATCTTGTCAAAAATACAGCAGCAATTAGAGAGGTAGAACTGATTCCCGAATACCTAAGTACACATACGGTATCCAGTATGAAGACGGAGCTATTTGGTCAGGTATATGATGCACCCTTTGGCATTGCACCAGTTGGCTTACAGGGTTTGATGTGGCCCAAATCTCCAGAGATTTTGGCAAAGGCGGCATTTGAGCATAACATCCCTTTTGTGTTAAGTACCGTGACCACTTCCAGCATTGAGACCATTGCAGAAATTACGGAAGGCAAAGCCTGGTTTCAGTTGTATCACCCAGCAGAAGATCGCGTTCGAGATGATATGATTAGGCGAGCGGAAGCAGCCGAAATGCCCGTCTTGGTGCTACTAAGCGATGTCCCCACATTTGGCTATAGACCAAGAGATATTCGAAACGGATTGGCCATGCCGCCTAAAATGACGATCCGCAATATGCTGCAAATCATGGGGAAACCCAATTGGGCTTTGCAAACCCTTGTTAATGGCCAACCCAATTTTGAAACCCTTACACCTTATATGCCAAAAGGCTTAAACCTCGCACAATTGGGCAAATTCATGGATAAGACCTTCTCTGGGCGCTTAAATGAAGAAAAAATTAAGCCGATCAGGGATATGTGGAAAGGTAAATTGGTCATCAAAGGTATTGCCAATGAAGTGGATGCGGAAAGAGCCATACAATTGGGCATTGATGGTCTGATCGTCTCGAATCATGGTGGGAGGCAGTTGGATGCCGGGGAATCCACTATTAAGCCCTTACAGAGAATCGCAGAAAAGTATGGCGACCAGATCCAGGTAATGATGGATAGCGGGATTCGGTCGGGGCCAGATATAGCCCGATCTATGGCCAGCGGGGCTGTTTTTACTTTTCTGGGTCGTGCTTTTATGTACGGTGTCGCAGCTCTAGGGAAAGCGGGAGGCGACCATACGATTTCGATCCTGAAAAGGCAATTACAGCAGGTAATGGAACAAATCTGTTGTGAACAGACAGCAGATCTACCTAAGTTTCTGAAAAGACAAGCGCGAAATAGATAAATACAGCGCTTTCTCCAGATTGGAGGGTTTCATGGAGGTTTTTTCCAATAGAGGTGGCCCCTTTCTGTACAGGGTATATTCAGCTGATGGCAGTACCCGTGATCAGCTTGTTTATATTGCCATCACACCGTAGAATAAGTAAGTCAAGCCTTACCACCAATCGGGGACCAAAGCAGCCTATTAGCGATAAAAAGAGAATGATATTGAACATATGCTTATCTTTTACTTAGTTCCAGAGCATCTTGAATAAATTGTAAGGTTTATTTTCGAACTTGTTCTAGCAGAAATAGACAGTCGGCTTACCTCATTGATTACCACTACTTAATGGGAACTATGAAAAATTTAATACTTCTTTTTCTCTTAGCCCTTTTGAGTTGTCAGTCAAATGAAACCAGGCTGCAAGCAGGAGAAATACCAAAAAGACCCAATGTGATTTACATCTTGGCCGATGATCTAGGCTATGGTGATGGATACCTTTCGGAAGTACACCGTCCATCACTCCATCAATGGATCTTTTGCCATTCGGCAAGGCGATTGGAAATTGTGTTTTTGCCCAGGTTCTGGTGGCTGGAGTTATCCAAGACCAAGGACAATTAAAGAGGAGCAATTGGATTTACCGCCGATGCAACTCTTCAACCTCAAGGAGGATATCGGTGAAACTAAAAACCTCATTGAGGATTATCCCGAAAAAGCATTAGAGTTGAAAAAGGCCCTGGCAAAAATAATCCTTGATGGGAGAAGTACAGCTGGGGCAGCGCAAGAAAATGATGGAATGGAGGGCTGGAAACAAATAGAATCGATTATCAATTAAGTTCATATGATGAGAAGACACTTGTTTCTTCTCCCCTTAATGGGAGTTCTTTTATCGACCTGTTCTAAAGAGGGTAAGCTGCTATCGGTGCACTCCCCGGATGATTCTATCCAGATTGTATTCAGTGATACCGCAGGGGTATTAGAATATCAATTGCTCTGGCACGGAGAGAAAATTGTGCGACCTTCAGTCTTATCTATCACCCCCAATGCCAGGGTGAAGATTGTTAAAACCAAAGGAGTTTCGAAAGATACTACTTGGCACCCAACTTGGGGGCAGCAAAGCAGTATCCGAGATCATTATAACGAACTCCAATTGGAGATGGATTGGGATGGAGTAGGAGGAAAACTTTTGGCGAGGGCCTATGATGAGGGGGTAGCTTTTCGATTTGTCCTCCATGCGGGCGAAAAACCAACTGATGTAATTTTTAGATGCGAATATGATTTGCCCAAAGGAAGCAATTATTATACGCCGGCAGGCGAAAATGAACCTTTAGGTCCCGTCAATTTTAGCGAACTAACTGATTTCTTGCAAGAGAATAGTCGAAGAAAAAGAAGAATCAGTGTCCCTTTGGTTGTAGAATCCCCTGATCAATCCTTTATGGCCCTTTTAGAATCCGACCTATACGCTGCCAGTGGCATTAAACCCATGCGGTTGGATACAAGCGGGGTGGATGGAAAGTTTCAGGCGATAAACGAAGTCGGATTAAGTGAAAAAGAATGGACAAGTCCATGGAGAGTGATTTTACTGGGGAAAATGGCTGGAGACCTGGTCGTGAATACCGTTCCCATAAATCTGGCTACCCCTTGTCAGCTGGAAGATACTCAGTGGATCAAACCGGGAAAAACTTTATGGGATTGGCGTGTTCACGGGTACACCGCAGCAGATGGCTTTGTCTATGGCATTAATACCGAAAGCTATAAGCGCTTTATTGACTTTGCCGCCGAAAACGGCATCGAATACTTCTTAATAGATGATGCCTGGTATACGCATGTTTCGCCAGGTCATTTCGAGCTCTCGGATAAGCTCGATCTAGAAGCAGTTATTGATTATGCAGCGGAGAAAGAGGTTGAGCTGTTGCTTTACTACGATCGCCGACACGGCGAATATGGTGATGATGAACTCTTCCCTTATTACCAGTCTTTAGGCATGAAAGGGATCAAATACGGCTTCATGGGAAGTAAGGTTGATTTTTCCAGGCAAGCCATTCAAAAAAGTGCACAAAGCCAATTACTCATTGATTTCCATGATGGCCCCGTCCCCTTTACCGGGATACGCCGAACTTACCCCAATGCTATCACCCGGGAGTATTGTCATGCCCAGCAGGATTCACGGCGGGCTTTTACGCCTGAATCCTTCATCAAAATGGCCCTGATCAATGCCATAACCGGCCCCTTGGACATGAACAATGGAAATTTTGATTTGACGGGGATTAACAGTGGTCTGCGGCAAAAGGGACCGCGAAAGACCAATTCCTATTTTTCAACGGTGACTGCTGAAGCCGCCCGCACGCTAATCATTTTCAGTGGCTTGGTTTGTATTCCCGATGCTCCTGAGGCTTATAGCGCCAAAGCCGATTTATTCGAATTTATCCAAAAAATGCCCGTGGGCAAATGGGATGAAAGTCGAATCCTCCATTCCAAAATGGATGAATATATCACCACGGCAAGGCGCCATGGGAAAGAATGGTTCATTGGCAGTGCCTATAGTCAACAAGGAGGTACTTTGGATATCAAGCTAGATTTCCTGGAAGAAGGAGTTGAATACAAGGTTACCTATTATGAAGACACAGAAGCAACTCATTGTAAAACCAATCCTGAAGCCTACCGGATCAGGCAAGGAAGACTCAAAAATGGGGATGTCATCAAGACTGTTATGGCTCCAGGCGGAGGGCATTGTATGTGGATAAGACCATCTAAGCATTACTAGGGGGCAGTTACGGGGATTCAATAGGGCCCTATCCCGGGTTAGGATGGATTCATAGTGAGGATATTAAAAGAAGCAAAAATGAGAAGGATCAAATCATGAGGAGACAATCAACCTATCATTTCTTACAGGGCAGTTACGCTCTACTGGCCATCATTATTATTGCAGGATGTACCATGAAGAAGCCAGCAGAAAAAGAAAGTCAACCAGCGCCCCCGCAAGATTACACTAGCTTTGCCGATGATGTCGCTTTTATGAGAAAGTATACCGATATCATTGAACTTTCTGAACCATCGGGAGAGGGGAAAATAGCCGTATCGGCTGCACTTCAGGGCCGAGTGATGACCAGTAGCGCAGCTGGCTCGGATGGCCGCAGCTATGGCTGGATAAACCGGGAACTGTTTGAATCAGGAGATACCTTAGCACACATCAATGTCTATGGGGG
>JAHQWA010000063.1 GCA_019634045.1 Saprospiraceae bacterium | reverse complement strand
CATATAAATTTGATCGAGGTCAGGCCGCTCCTCTCGATCCACCTTTATATTGATGAAGTGTTCATTCATGTAGTTGGCTACTGCCGGATCCTCAAACGATTCCCGTTCCATTACATGACACCAATGGCAAGTGGAGTAGCCAATACTAATGATAATAGGCTTATCCTCCCGCCCTGCCTTCTCCAAGGCCTCCTCCCCCCAAGGATACCAATCCACCGGATTGTGGGCATGTTGTAAAAGGTAAGGGCTAGTTTCATGTTGTAAGCGATTCATATCAGATTTTTTTGCGGGCCTTTTAAACCTTAGGATGAGCCTATAGTCAGATAAGTAAACTAGCAATACCCCATTTAGGTTTGTAGAAGTTCTGGTTTTCCCGATTCGAAATCGGACAAAAGTACTTTAAAAGCTACTATATAATGTAGCCCAGGCCTAAACACTCGTACCTCAAATTAGAAGTACCTATGCTCAACCAACAAATACCTAAAACCAAAACAGGATTTCTTTTTGTCTTCCTCTTCCTACTGGTTTGCCGTTTAATGGCCTCCCCTAGGCATCATTCTCCCCTATTTCACACAGGGGAAACTACTACTTACCTTGCTCATTTTAAACTGGACAGTTTAACGATCCTCACCCAAAATCGATTACTCCAAGAACAGCTTGTAGGTAACGACCAAGGGCAGATTCTAGCGCGATACCAACTAGCAGAGGTGCAAATAGCACAGAATCAATTTGACCAAGCCTACGCCAGCTTGTTTACACTACATCAAAATATCTCTGATTTCTCTATCCCTCATCAAAAGCTCTACCTAGAGGCTGCCCTAAGTGAAGTAGCTCTCCTAAGTGGTCGACTTACTTTAGCCATAGAATGGAGGGAACGATATTTGGCGGGTATGCGCGGATTGGGCCAATGTGAGCGGGAAGCGTGGGCAAAAAAGCGATTAGGCAGGCTATATGCTAAGGATCTCCAATTCGACGCAGCAAAACAGTACTATGAGGCTGCCATCAAAGCTTATGAAAAGTTGGGTGAATATAAAATGGCCACTGCTATCAGGCAGGAATGGGGCGTATTCAATTTAAGAAAGCGTAAATATTTAACAGCCATCAACTGCTTTGCTACAAATATAGAGAAGCAAAAGAGGAGCAAGGATACGCTCGGAATGATGAGCAGTCTGAAGCACCTCATCGAGATCAATGAGAAACTGGATCAGACCGAAGCGGTAGAAAGGTATTGCCAAGAGATGATCCAATGGGCTAATGCCCCAGAATACCAGGCCTGGCAAATTGGAGCATTCCTCAAATTAGGCAAAATAGAGGAAGAGCGGAATAACTACGGCTTAGCTACTGAATACTTCTTACAAAATCAACACCTACTCCTCGACGCTACTAGTAGACCAGAGCTGTTGCACAATCTGCGAGCCAAGCGCCCAGTCTACCAATTAGTGGGTGATTATAACCTATCCATCGGTAATCGAAACATCATAAAGGATCAGAAGGTCTTCAATTTGCTTCTATTCTGGATTAGAATGGAAAATTTCCAGCAAGCTGAGCAGGTCCTTGACCAATGGCTTGCGGAAGGCTTTAGAGGTGACCAATCCATCCGTTGCATGCGAATAGCCTATCGTTTAAAGACGGAAAGCCTAAGAAACCAAGGACGTTTACTAGAAGCTGTGGAAAGTTACAAACAACTCTTGAGTGATCCCAAGCTTGCCCCGAGTTTTGATCCCATGTTAAATAAGTTCATGAATTTCCAGGTCGAAGCCAAGGAAAGCCACGAAAAGCTCTTGCTCTTATTTGAAAATCAGCAACAGCAGTTGTTACTCAAACAAAATCGTTGGGAAAAGCGAAGCCTAATGGGAGGAATTCTGCTGGCCCTCTTAGTGAGTGGTTTCCTTTTTTACCACAATCGAATCAGAAAAAAGAATAATCATCTACTCAGTCAAAAAAACCAACTCATTGCTGAGGCCCTTTCTGAGAAAGAAATGCTCATTCGGGAAGTCCATCATCGAGTAAAGAACAACCTTCAAGTGGTGTCTAGCCTGTTGAATCTCCATGCCCGTAAGCTTGCTGATCCAGAAGCTTTGGGCGCGATTCGGGAGGGGCGAGATCGAGTGAAATCCATGGCCTTTATTCACCAAAAGCTGTATCAGGTAAATGATGTTCGACAGATGACCGTATCGGATTATGTAGAAGACTTGACGAATTACTTATTTACTTCTTACCAAATTGATCCAAAACAAATTGAACTGAAAACTGCGATAGCACAACTAGAGTTAGATGTGGACGTGATGGTACCTTTAGGGCTAATCCTTAATGAATTGATCAGCAATTCACTCAAGCATGCTTTTCCCAACGGCCAAAAAGGGCAGCTTTCGGTGAGTTTTGAAGAAAAGAAAGAGGCTTTCTATTTAGAGGTGGCCGATACTGGAGTCGGATTTGCGGAAAATGTTTCCCCCAATAAATCCTCAGGCTTCGGCTATCAATTGATTCATACGTTCTGCAAAAAGTTAAAAGGTCATTTACAAGTTGAACATCAGGAGGGGACAGTGATTCAGTTCTCCTTTCCCAAGGCCAAGCTAGGGATCGCATAAATTGGAGCTATTGGCGATTCCATTGTTGAATCTTTACAATGGCTTCCGCTCGATTGCTGACATCTAATTTCAGATATAAATTCTTGAGGTGGGTCTTTACTGTATTGATGGAAACGAATAGCGCATCAGCTAACTGTTGATTAGACTTACCCGAACACAATAACTCGAGCAATTCTGTTTCCCGACGTGTAAGCGGATCAACTAAGCCTTGATTCATTTCCTTCAAGCTCTCCAGATGGAATCTAATGACAGCATAATAATTGTGTATGGCAATTTGAATAGCTGCCCGTAACCGGTTCTCATCAAATGGTTTTAGGACAAAGCCGGCAGGGTACTGAGCCGTAACCTCTTGCAAGGTCATTCGGTCTGAAAAGGATGTCAGGAAGATGAAGGGGATTTTATATTCTCGATTGATGAGGCCAGCCAAGTCGATCCCGGTGGGGCCTCCGCCCAAATCAATGTCTAATAATACTAGATCTGGCAGGTCCTCCTCCAACAGGTTTATGGCAGCTTGATATTCATTGGCTGGACCGATCATCGTGTAGCCGAGGTCCTCAATACAAAGTGAGAGATCGTCAGCGATCAGAGGATCATCTTCCACTACCAAACACCGGTAAGCAGCTAGAGCTTTGGGATCAGCTGATGGCATAGGATGTTAAGCGACACTTTACTTTTAAGATTTGGCGTACCTCTTCAAGTTCCACCGGATAAGGTTTATAGACGGCATCATTATCTGAGATCAGGTTTAGTCTAGCGACATTATTTCCCTCTCTCACTTGTTGGATTCGCTTGGCCACCACTACATCTGTCACGATCACGTAGACATTATTATCCCGTAGTGGCTGTCCTCTTTCAATGGCCTCACAAACCACAATATCCCCATTGGTGATGGTAGGAGTCATGCTATCTCCATTGATTTCGAAAGCCATTAACTCCCCCGCCATGTTAGGGATGGAGAACTTTTGTAGGTTTTCCAGAAATTTATCATCCTGCATTTCGGTGGCATATCCGGCCAAAGCCTTAGCCGGAACCAAGGTGATGTTTTCTCGTCCTCCCAGTTCCCGGTCCAAAATAGAGCGGGTGGGAATTTCTCCATAAGCAGGATAGCCGTCCATAAAAATGGAATCGCCATTTCCAAAGATGTAATTGGCATCTACTCCGTAGGCCAAGAAAAGCTTCTGGAGTTGATCTACTGTTATATTCCGCTGCCCTTTTAATATACTATTGATTACATGATTGTACGTACCTAGCTTCTTGGCTAGGTCCGACTTACCTTTGATTAGATTGTATTTTTCCAATTCTTGAAAGACCCGACTAAAACGCTGATTTACAATATTATCTGAGAAGTCGCCCATATTTTAAACAAAATTGTTTTAAATGTTTTTGTTTTTAGAAACTTTTTGTTTTATATTTGTATTGTCTTCAGAACATAAACAATCAAATTATTGCATCCACAACGGTAAACATACAAAAAGTTTCCGATAAATACAATATCATGAGACCCGAGACCTATACTAATTATGAAGTTCGCCAAAAAGATAAAGAACATGATATGTTTTCCCGTCAAAAGAAGGCCGTAAAGGCTAGCAATGGCGGGCAGGAATTTATTGGAATCGATTTGAATGCTATTCTGCAACACCTTTGGAAGGGATTAGGTAAGCTTTATGTGGCACTGAAATATCAGGTATCTAAAAGACCGGGCATAGAAAAGACAAAGTTTAAAATGCCTTGGTTAAAACTGGGTTTAGCGGCCTTGGCACTGTTTATTTTAACCCAAAAAGACATACACTTCTCTATCAATATGAAGGCCCCCTTGGAAACAATGGTGGATGACCGACAGGAGTCGCCAAACACACCTTCCAATGTGGATCAAATGTCAATAGTCAGTCCCGTAAGCTTGACTACCAAGGCGGTGGAGCCTCGATTTTCCCTGAGCAATATCAGTGATAAACAGGCAAAGAGCTATATCAAGCGATTTGAGAAGGTAGCTCGCGCTGAAATGGACAAATTTGGTATTCCGGCTAGTATTAAAATGGCACAAGGCATTTTAGAAAGTCGAGCAGGAACCAATGAAGGGGCCATGACCTATAACAATCATTTTGGCCAAGTTATGTCCGGTTCAGAATACACGAGTGCTTGGCAAAACTGGAGAGCGCACAGTATTTATTTGCAAGAAAACTACCCAAGCTTGTTTGAATTAGGAGCGAACCGCAAGAAATGGGCAAAAGAATTTAAGCAATTAGGGTATAGCGGAGATAAATATTACGGTCAGTATCTCTTGGAAATCATCAAGAAGTATGATCTAGATGAACTAGATTAAAACAAAAGGACGCGATAGCCTTCCCGATTTAATAAGTAAGTAAGGGCTCATTGCCTAAAATTGCGCCAGTAGAAAACGATCCAATAAATATGATGATACTGGCGCAATTTTCTATCATTTAAACGAATAACTGTTTCTATTTAGAAACTTCAAGATATTTCCTTTCTCTGAGTGGTTTTCTCGTCTTGTTAGGCCCGTCTTTTCGAAGACGGCCTTTTTATTTTTAGTACACAACCTTATTTTTTCATCGTCCAAGTTCCGCCCGATGTTTAAAATAGGCTGAAGTTGGATAGAGGCTTAGGCCGCGATGGATCATTCGACGCGCCTCTTCTTCTTCCCCTCTTCGCACATAATAATCTGCCGCGGATGTGTATACTGTCGTCAACCAGATATTTACTCGTGGTGTCTGTCCAAGCCTCACCAATGAGGTTTCAAATTGCAATAATGCATTGCGCGCCAAGTTGATCTGATCCTTTGAAAAGTGAAACCGCGCTTGCTCTGCCTGATAAAACAACTCCAAATCCTTGAACAAGGGCATATTACCCAAGAAAGGATACTTCTTTCGATAAACTTTTAGCACACTCAGTCCGTTTTCAAAATCCCGATCATTCCCCAATGACCGAACAAGTAAGACCGCTAAAATATTTTGGATGGCTTTATCCTGCGGTCTTTTCAGGTATAGACTATCCATATAATTGACAACCCCTAAAGTTTGATAGGATTGCGCAAAGAGTTTGGCCATCTGTAGATAATGAATCTCCTCAAGCTGATCCAGTAATTCTCGGTCTTGATCGGCTAAATGCACAAAACGCTGGTACAATTGCAGCTGCTTATCTGGCTTATCTTCCGTTTCTAGTAGTTCTTTAGATAGATAGAAAAATTTCTTAACTACTTCTGTTTTGATTTCAGGGATGGGGTTTCTTCGATAGAACTCAAATAGCGGGGCAAGCTCCTCTGCCTGTACTACTACAGTATCATTCGCAACTTGCATCAGGGCGGCACTGCGGAGGGTTTGATAGCGAGGCGCCATATACAGGTTTCTTGCTTTATCTAGGGTTGATAAAACATGACGATACTTCTTGTCCAAATACTCTTGCTCAGCTTGTTCGTAATACAACAAACCTGCTAACTCTAAACGGTTCAGAATTCTTCGTTCATATTGATAGTGCTCCTTAAATATTTCTTCAGATGACTTCTGGCTAAATTCTTCTTTGGACACCAAGCCAAGTTCACGCATAGCATAAGCATATTCATGAAGATGTTCAGTGGGTGGAAGGTTCTCCACTAACTTGTTGGGCAATCTGACCTCCTGTTGCTGTGGTCTATCTCCTACAAGTAAAAATATGTTTCTTTCCTCCAACACAATTTGATGAGGAATCCCGAAATGATTCAGTACGACGGACCAGAGCGCCACATAGGTTTTAGCACTGTAGGCTCCTTCTCTAAACAATTGTTCAAAATTTGAAGGCTGCACAAATACCTTAAAGAATTTCTCATCCAATGTGCTCCGAATTAATTCCAATTGCTTGTCCAATTTCTTCTTCCTAATTCGCTCCGCATCCAGTTCATTGAAAGTATGCTTGAGCTTCATTTCTACATAAGCCAACTGATATTGATCTGGCGGTGCGGTCGTGGCCAGATAAAGCCGATATTGATTAGACCAGTTGTCTTCAATCGGTATCGGGTTACCTCCTTTTGCGGTATATTCGGTGGGTAGAGAGTCTAGCTGGGCAAAACCTTGACTACTTGAAAAAACTAGAAGCCATCCAACTATGACGGAACTGGAGATCTGGGGAGGAAAGAGTCGAAATAGACAAAAAACTTTGTTCATTGGGCGGTATACTTTTCGGTGTTGGTGTCTAGGAAGGTAACCGCACGGGGGGTTATCGCCTAGCTGTTTGTGTTTATGGACGTTGTAGTTTAATTGGGGAATAGCAAAATTCCATTTCTATTCACCAAGCGAACATTAATGCCTTTACTATGAGTCGCCTAAGAATGTAGAACAATGGAATATGAAGTAAACGAATCATAGCGCTGGCAATTATATTCTCCTACAATACTCTCTAAAATTTAACATAGCCTTGCATCTAATTTAAGGCAATAACATATATCAAATTAGTATTCTTTCTGTTCAAATATAAGTGAAGTATAGAACCTTCTAAATAAAAGCTTTCCTTTTCCCAAGAATTTATCGGCCGAAAATGGGGTAAAAAGTTCCCCATTCCAGCCCTTTACAAAACACGCAAAAACCTACTAATCAATTCCTTGCAACTTCTCACAATTGGTCTAGCTCAAGGTTTAGGGGTATCCAAGGCGTGTTTTTTGTCATGGATTACCTCCTGAAATAGCTCTACTTTTACATTGTAATAAAGATAATGTCCCCCTTACGGAACAGTTTACGCAAAACAAAGAAGGAAAGCAAAAGTCTTAAGCTGTTAGCCCATTGGGCTTCCCCCCACAGCTTATTATTGGAGAGGTTTCTGGAAACAGAGGTCTCTCCAAAAAGAATAACAATTTATACGACTGTTCCCCCTTTAGGTTTTGGTTTCAATTCATAATGTCCCCCTGAAACAAACTTTTTAAGACAAGAAATACAAAACCAAATTATTTCGGCCTGCTCTAACCCGAGCGTACAAAAACTGTGAGCTCCTGGCTCTTGGATTGTTCCAAGAGCCAGCCTCGTTTTAAGGGGTCACTTCATTTCTTTTCGTCCCCTCTATATTGTTGATTCTCACCGGCCTGCCTCTATCTATCGATCTATCCAGCAATTAATTTGTTACATTTATAGATCATAAATCCTGAAACAAAGATGAGTACCAATCCCACGATTCCTCTTTCCTACTCTCCAGCTATACAATGTTTGTTGCCACTTATCTATGTGGCTTGGTCAGATCGAGTGCTAAGTCCCACAGAAGTAAAGGCTTTACAAAAACAAGCTGCAAATCTATCTTTTTTGAGTCCGCTGGACAAAAACATTCTGCAAAAATGGAGCAATCCCTTGCGCCCGCCCTCTGCTGAGCTTTTTAAGTATTGGGAGATTCTTCTACGCAAGGAGGCCCAAGATGAAATGCACGATCACCGATCTAGCTTAGTAGATCTAGGGCTGCAGATGGCGATCAAGGCGGCTGGCCAAGCTTCGGATACTTCTATTAATTGGTCGGACCACTCAATCCGGCAAGAGTTAGAAGCTTTGGAAAACGCTCTGCAACAGATCTCGTGGAATACCTATCGCAGCCTATTCCCCAATACAGAACTGGAAGAAATTGCGGAGAGACAGAAGACCGATTTTGATCTGGAGGAAATGCTGCAGCTGCTAGGTGGGCAATATCTGGCGGTTAAACGCAAAACCAAGCAATTACTACAAGATCCTGTTTTTAACTATAAGACCCTCCCCAATAAAGAGGACTATCGAGAACAGGTATTAGCCTGGACGAAGCTATTGGCAGAACAAGGGTTTGGTGCGCTATCCTACCCCGAGCCCTACGGCGGCATCGGGGATATTGCGGCCTATGCAGCCCTTTTTGACACCTTGGGGCATCATGATCTTAGTTTGGCCATCAAATTTGGGGTACAATTTGGTCTATTCGGAGGAAGTGTTTTGGGGTTAGGTACAAAAAAACATCATGACAAGTACCTCAAGAAGATAGGAATGATGGAGCTAGCCGGGTGCTTTGCCATGACGGAGACTGGACATGGGTCAAATGTTCGAGGCCTTGAAACGACGGCAGAATATGAGCATAGTACTAGAAGTTTGATCATCCATACTCCAAGTAAAAATGCGGGAAAAGAATACATTGGTAATGCTCTACATGGGCGCATGGCATCCGTATTCGCCCAACTGATCGTAGAAGGTGAGAATCATGGCGTCCATGCGATCTTGGTGCCAATGAGAAATGAAGCGCATGAACTGCTTCCAGGAATAACGGTAGAGGACTGTGGTTATAAATTGGGGCTGAACGGAGTGGATAATGGTAGGATCTGGTTTGATCAGGTTAGGGTGCCAGTCGAAAACCTACTGAATCGATTTGGAGATATAGACGAAGAAGGGCAGTATCAAAGTCCTATCCAAAGTGCATCGCGGCGTTTCTTTACCATGCTAGGAACCTTAGTGGGGGGAAGGGTTTGCGTGCCAAGGGCGGGTTTAAGCGCCACTAAATCTGCCTTGACCATCGCCATTCGCTATGCCTTGCGCAGGCGCCAGTTTGGAGCCAACATTACGGAGCCCGAAACAATACTGCTGGATTATCCTAGTCATCAGCGACGTCTCATGCCTTTATTGGCTAAAACCTATGCGCTGCATTTTGGTTTGGAATATTTGACGCAGCGCTTTAGTCAACACGAAGGCGAGGATATGCGCGAAATTGAAACCTTAGCAGCGGGGCTTAAAGCCTATAGCACATGGTTTACCACCGCAACTATTCAGGAATGCCGGGAAGCCTGCGGGGGTAAAGGCTATCTCGCTGAAAATCGATTTGCAGCACTGAAAGCTGATACAGAGATCTTCACTACTTTCGAGGGAGACAATACCGTTTTGATGCAATTGGTGGCGAAAGGGGTCCTAACCAGTTTCAAGAATCAGTTTCACGAGGAGGGCACTTGGGGTCTATTACGTTTCTTAGGTGGTAGAATTGGTACCGCCATCACAGAGCTCAACCCTATCATTATTCGCAATACAGACCCACAACACCTCTTGTCGGATGATTTTCAATTGAGTGCCTTCAGATACCGGGAAAGTAACTTGCTCTATTCCCTATCTCAACGCATGCGTTCTATGATTAAGTCTGGGCAAAGTGCTTATCAAGCTGCTCTGCATTGTCAACAGCATATGATTGAATTAGCAGAAGCCTTTGTAGAACGAATAGTGCTGGAACAGTTTGTCGAGGCGCTTGATAGTGAAAAAGGCAAGTCTACCTATCCTGCTTTACAACAACTGTGTCAGTTGTATGCCTTACATACGATGGAGCAACATAGTGGCTGGTATTTAGAAAAAGAATATATTAGTGGAGCGAAATCAAAGGCCATCCGCCGCTTAGTTGATGAACTGTGTCTTAAAACTAGACATCAAGCTCAATCTCTGGTAGCAGCTTTTGATATTCCTGATACCTTATTGGGAGCCCAAATCATCCGCTGATCGTCGATAAAAAAACTATGAAGTCACTTTGGTCTCATCTATTGGTAGCTTTTGCAGCTTCCTTTATTTCTTTTCTCCTATTCCATACCTACTATCCCGTTACCATAACACAGATAGAAGAGGTGCCTATTCCGGTAAGTACGCAGGTCCCGAAAGAATCTGTTCTGATGTCGGAAAGGGGGCAATCATCTCCTTTTTATACAAAAGACTTTAGCTTAATTGTCAATCGTGTTGTGCCAGCGGTTGTGAATATCACGGGTTTAAGTGCAACCAACTACCAGATCAGTTCCGGCTCTGGTGTTTTAGTTTCTCCGGATGGATATATCGTGACCAATCATCACGTCATCGAAGATGCAACAACGCTCCGCATCACCTTGCACAATAAAAGAAAATTTGATGCTGAAGTCGTTGGTATGGATACACAAACCGATTTGGCCTTGATCAAGATCAATAGTCAAAATCTACGGACTTTGCCCTTAGGTAATAGTGATGAATTGGACGTCGGAGAATGGGTGTTGGCCATTGGTCACCCCTTCAACCTCACTTCTACCGTCACGGCCGGTATTGTCAGTGCAAAGGCTAGAAATATCAATATCCTAGGGGATGATTATTCCATCGAAAGCTTCATTCAAACCGATGCCGTGGTAAATCCTGGAAATAGCGGTGGGGCCTTGATCAATGCCGAAGGAGAGTTGGTGGGGATAAATACGGCGATCCTAACCGAATCCGGTGTCTCTGAAGGCTATTCTTTTGCTATTCCCTCCAACCTAGTACGCAAGGTCATCACGGATTTAAGAGCATACGGCCAAGTACAGCGGGCCATTTTAGGGGTCAATATCTTCGATGTTACGGATGAAATTGCTTTTGAGTTGGGATTATCTCAGGTAGAAGGCGTATTTATTCAGAGTGTTACGCCAGGTGGCACGGCCTTTTATGCTGGCCTTCAAAAAGGAGATGTCCTCTTAAAGGTAAATGACGTTCCCACCCCTACCGTTCCAGAATTACAGGAACAGGTGGCACTGTATAGACCTGGCGACACCATTAGTCTTGTTTATATGCGAAGTGGTAAAATAGTACGGCAAGAAAACGTTGTATTAAGTCCGATAGAGGATCTTCGTCCCAGAAAAAAGTAATTTTTTTGCCCTTAGTTGTGACTTTAAAAATAGTACCCCGTCAGAAGGTTGTATTTAAACAAATGAACACTCAATCTTTTACTACACAACTAAACACGCTTATTGATGGTAGCCGTACTCAACCCGGGCGCGAGGCGTCCCTCCGTGGAAAAAGTAACCCCCCAAAACAATCAAAACTCTTTTTTCGTAAGAACTCAAAATGTGCTAGTCCGCGTAAAGATCAAGGACATCCGCTACATTCACGCCGACGGCAACTACTGCTACTTGTTTACTGATCAAAAGAAGTATGCAATCAAACTCTCTCTTACCCGCCTTATGGACCGCTTACCTAACAATGAATTTCTGCGGATTCACAAAAGTTATATCGTACAACTGAGAGAGGTAAATAAAATCGACTTGGGCAGTAACAGCCTATGTCTCAGCGAAGTAAATGTGCCAATCGGACGAGCTTATCGTTCCGACCTCATTGAATCCCTTGAAATTCTATAAGCTCCCAATAGAAGAGGTGTAGAAGTAATCCTTCTGTCTCTTCTAGCAGATCGCGGTTTTCACCCGATCTCTCTTCCCGTCAGTTAACCTACAATTTGTACCTGTTTTTCATAGTCCATTGATCAAAGCATCATGAATGCTAAGTTCAATGAATCCGATATGCCGTGGGCATACCGAAAGCATAAAGTAACAAAACCAGGATTGTCTTGGATGCTCTTGCTGTAAGCAAGGCTCCTTAAAAACCAATTAGTAAAATTTAAAGATTAGAAGTTTTTAAGTAAGGGGGAACGGTTACCGGAGAAAGATCTAGTATCCAATTCGGTAACCTCTTACTTACTTCTAGTAGAAGTAATCATCCTCATTCAATTCAGGTAAAACAAGAACAAAATTCAAGATAAAGAAAGGGTGAGGCTCCTTTCTCATTCTTTATGTACCGAGAAATAAGATATTAGCGAAATATTTTGGATTTTTGCAAGGAATATGTTACCATACATAATTACTTAATTTTTAAGTAAGGGGGAACGGTTGTCAGGCTTGCTCTTTGAGTAAAATCCTGGCAACTTTTTTTTTGCTTCATCCCTTCTAGCCCATCCTATTTCAACAACTCTATAAAATCTTTGAAAATCTTATTAGTATTTTATAAATTTGTTGAACCCTCCTAATTGTAGCATACGCAATCGCCAAATCACTTGCAGTGGAAGCCTTCCCACAAATACCTTGCTGAACAGGCAGGGCTTCTTCTCAGCACCCAATAGATACACACATCTGTCTGATACACTAAAAGCGATTAACCTACAGTGCCTTATCTGCTGTGGGTGTTCTATAATTTATAATGCATAAATACCAAAGCTGAACCTATGAAAATGTGCGCCGCCCCTTCTTGTTATGCTAGGGCTTTCACCAGTGCAGTACTGTTCTTCTGCTTTCTTTTTCCTTTCTCCTTAGCAGCAGAAGAATCGTATGATCCATGTTGCAGTATCCCACATGATGTCGTTACAAGCTGTGATGATTTGCCAGCTGGCTTTGACCCTAGTGACTGGGACCTATTGGAAGACCTGTTTGGAGAACCCAACGGATATTACCATTGTGACAATCAAAATTGGCATGAATTAAGCCCAGAATTGTACTTGGACAATTGTGGTGTAGGAACCATCAATCGTCGTTTCAAAGCCTATTACCAATCCAGTGGATGGGGAAGCCCCACAGAAGTCCACTGTGAACAAACCATTACCATCACGCCTTCTCATGAATATGTGGTCCGGTTCCCACCCGATGCTGTAGCCAATTGTGAGGAGCCTGAAGCAGAGGACATTCAATTTGACGAATTGAGCTGTGATCTCTTAGCAGTTAGCACACAAGACTTGAAGTTCCAGACTGGTAGCGAAGCCTGCTACAAGATTTTGAGAACTTATCGAGTGATCAACTGGTGTGAATATGATGGTCATTCTGATCCCATTATTATTGGGCGTGACGAAGATTGTGATGATGTTCCAGGTGATGAAGCCGTTTGGGTTATTCGCCGACCGGATAACAAAATTTACATTGACCGAACTTCTAATGAAAACGACTACTATCCTTCCGTTGAGGAACAGGATATCAGTTGTGGCCATATGGGACAAAAAGGCTTCTGGCGTAAAATTTGGCTGACCAGCAGCTCCCATTATTACCAAAGTAAAGGCTTCTACCAATACACCCAACACCTAAAGGTAATGGACAATATTCCACCGGTGGTAGATGTAACGAACCCTGATCCCTTCTGTAGTTACAGTGAGGACCAAGGTGCAGGATGTCCCGGTCTGGTTGACTTTTCCTTTGGCGTGTCAGATGAATGTAGCGGCACCGCTACTGTAAAAGTATTCCTATTCGAAAATAATATCCCAGTACCCTTTACCAATGCTAACAATATTGCAAGTGAGGTACTAAGCGGTAGTTATCCCAACTTTACCATTAAGCAATATCTACCCTTGGGTGAGCATACCTATGAGATTCATGTGAAGGATGGCTGTGGCACTTCATCAGCCGTAAGAGTGCCGGTTGAAGTAGTGGATTGTGATCCTCCTGGAATTGTATGCTTGCACGGTTTGTCTTCTAGTTTGATGCCATTGGAGGCCAATGTTGATATAGATGGCGATGGTGATATAGATCCAGGGGCTATGGAAATTTGGGCGGTTGATTTCATCATCGACCAATACGATGACGATTGCTCTGGCCCTATCTCCTACTCCATTAATCGCGTCGGGGAAACACCCAATATCGATAGCACGGGTATCATTTTCACTTGTGATGATGGAAGTGAAGTTGAGGTAGAAATCTACGTCTGGGATAGCGCGTATAACCCTTACCAGGAACAACCTGACGGAACCATAGGAGGTCCCAATTATGACCTCTGTCGTACCTATATTCGCTTAAACACAAATGATCTCTGTGGTGAAGACGTAGATGACGATGCCGCCGATGAGGAGGAGGAGGAAGAAGAGGAAGTCACCGATGATGAGGAAGAAGAAGACGATCTTACCGAGGATCCTCCCTACGGCATGGCCCGTTTGGCGGGTATGGTGTACACTACTGAAGGTGAAAGATTAACCGACACAGAAGTTAGACTAAGTGGATTGATGCAGGATACCATTGTCATTGATACCATCGTAATGGATACCATGATGATGGATACCTTAATCACTGATACCCTGGGTGCCTACGGATACCTACAAGCTCAAATGGGAGGCACCTATGTACTCACGCCTTTTAGAGATGGAGATGACCTAGTAGGGGTGAATGCCTCTGACATGGCTCGCTTGAATGATCATCTACAAGGACGAACACCACTTAGCTCTCCTTTCCAGTTGATCGCTGCAGACTTAAATGGTTCAGGAACAGTAGATAGTGAGGATCTAACGATCTTGCTAAAGATTATGTTAGGTATTACTACCTCTCTGGAAGAATCTCCAAGTTGGCGCTTTGTCGATGCCTCCTATGTCTATCCGAATGAGGAAAACCCTTGGGAGGAAGGTTTACCAGAAAGTATTCAAATCGATGCTATTGAACAAAATCATGATAGCTTAGAGTTCTACGGCATTAAGGTGGGTGACCTCGACTACAGTCTGAATATAGATGGCGCTGAAAACAGTGTTGACGAAAGAGGTAACGGGCTTGTGATGGGCTTGTTTGCAGCTACGAGAAACCTAGAAATCGATGAGGCCTTTACAGTTGATATCACCCATAGTGGAAATGCTGTGCTGGGTGGCCAGTTGAGTTTTAAATATGATCCAAATCTTTTGGAAATTGGAACGCTACCGAATCAATGGAGTGATTACGTCCTTGTTGATGAAAGCACTGGCTCAATCCGCATGGCGATCCTATCTGATACGGATGACCTACGATTCAGCATACCATTCCGATCTAGATACGCAGGTTCACTGACGGAAAGTTTTGGTTTGGATCAAGACCTTCCAAATCAGTTAGTTGATGATCAGTATCAGTTACACCCTGTTAGCTTGCAATTTGAGGACCAAGAAAGTACGGATTGGTTATTGACTTCCAATTATCCAAACCCCTTCCATCAAGTAACCACTTTTGAGCTCAATTTACCCAAGGAGAGCTTAGTAACACTCGAGGTCTATAGTCCTTCTGGGCAACGCTTGCTACAACAAAGCAGCAACTTACCTAGCGGCTTCAACCAACTAATGGTTCGTGCCAAAGACTTGGCTCACGACGGTATCCTTTGGTATCGAATTAGTGTGGATGGAGATTCTCGTAGTGGAAAGATGATCCTAATTAAGTAAGCAAAGAGCTGAAATAAGAGATAAGAAAGGGCCTTTCATCAAGTTGATGAAAGGCTCTTTTAGTTATACCCAAAGTGCTTGAGGGTACGCTCGTCATCCCGCCAATTGTCTTTGATTTTCACGAAAAGTTCTAAAAACACCTTCTGTTCTAGAAAAGCTTCAATTCCCTTTCTAGCTGCCGTGCCCAGGCGCTTAATGGCCCTCCCCTCTTTACCTAAGATGATGCCTTTATGCGTTCGGCGACCGACAAAGATCGTCGCATGGATACGAACCAATGGCTCCCCCTTTTTGGTCGTAGTTTCCTTAAATTCCGTAACAGCAACTTCCGTAAAATAGGGTATTTCTTGTTCGTATTGCTGTAGGATCTTTTCTCGGATAATTTCACTTACAAAGAACCTTTCGGGGCGGTCAGTCAGTTGTTCCTTAGGGTAGTAGACAGGGCCTTCCGGCAGCTTATCTTTAACCAATTTGAGCAGCTGATCCGTATTTTGTTTATGCAAAGCAGATATCGGAATCGTTTCGGTGAACGAAATGCGATCGTTCCATTCTTGAATGGCCAGTAGAATCGTTTCCGGACTGTGTAGATCAATCTTGTTCAAGACCAGGAAAAGTGAAATATCTTGCACCTTTTTCAAGCGCTGGATAATCGGATCGTCATCGGCAAACTTCTCTCCTATCTCCGTGACAAAAAGCATGATATCAGCATCCTCAAAGGAGGATTTGACATAACTATTCATGATCTCATGCATCTTGTAGGCTGGATCTCGGATAATACCGGGCGTATCAGAAAACACCAACTGAAAATCGTCGCCACTTAATATCCCAATAATCCGATGTCGAGTGGTTTGTGGCTTATTGGTAATAATAGACATTCGTTCTCCCACCAAAGCATTCATAAGGGTAGATTTCCCCACATTGGGTCGTCCAATAATATTCACAAATCCAGATCTATGCATACATTCATTTATTTTTTACGAGATCTAATCTCCTGATAGCAAACTGTCCATTTGCCAAAGCCCTTTTTCATTGCGGCTAAAGGTAGCCCGATAGCCGACCGGTGATCTAAGGAATTTACCATAAACATAACCTTCACGACCGTCCAACATACCAATCTTCACCCAGGGGTGAGTCTCTCCTCCAATCGTTTCCTCTTTATCCGTATACTCTAAAACTTTGACGATGTCATAAGAAATAGAAGCAATGGTTTTACTTTGCAAGGTGGGCGAAGTGCGAAATCGTACCCCGCTCCCAACGACGGCGGCGTGATCAAAAGGCTCATATGCAGCGGGCCAAGTTGAAGAAACATAATTGGCCTCAAACGTAGCCGGATCCGCTAAAAACGAACCCCCCAAGGTCAATATATCTTCCAGGATACTCCATATCTCAGATTCGGCGGCCTTCTCCGGTTTATCCAATTCCCAAAGGGTAACAAACTCAGCGAAGCCGTTGTTGTCGCCAAATCCATTCTTAATGCCTTCATCAACGGCTTCCAAGAGACCGAAAACGTTCTTGTTTTTAATGAGTTGTTGTAGATTTTCACGAAAAACAAAGAACAAGGTATCCGCCGGGGCTTCATCAACCGGGTTAAGTTTTCCTTTTTCCGCCACCTGCTTAGATGGCAAAGCCTCTAACCTCAGTTGTGATAACTCGGTATACAATCGCCGAATAGAGTCCATATTTAATTGTACCCTTGTCTCAACTTTAGGCTCTTCTTCAGTACTTTTCTCTTGCCCACAAGCCCACAAAAGTAAGGCCATAAGCCCATATACAATGAACTTTTTCATGGTAGTTGGTTAGCTGTTTGAGTATGGATTAATAGAGTGATCCTTACCATGTAAAACTACACACATTCCTCCGAAAGTCGTGCAATTCGTCTCGCCAATTCAAGGGAAAACCTTTTGGCACCTCCTCGTAGGCCGTGGGATTGATGGAATTTTGATATTTTGAGGGGCCAACAATTGACACTAAGGTTGAGCAAAAGTCTTGACTTTCGTACCTATACGCCTCCGCTACAAAACCAATATGATGGAATTACCAAATTTCAGTCGAAGCACTTTCACACACGATAATATATCACACTATGTATACACGGCAGGTGAAGGTCCCCCTATTATCATCATTCATGAATTACCGGGGATGACCAAAGAGTGTGTCCTTTTTGCTGAACGTTTGATTAAACAAGGGTTCAAAGTATATCTCCCCTTACTTTTTGGGCGGCCAGGGCAAAAGGCGGCTCCGATCCGGTTCTTATTTAAGGTGTGTATCAGTAGAGAGTTTCACGTATTTAAGCATAACAAGACCAGTCCGATTGTTACTTGGTTACGGGCGCTCGTTCGCAAAGCTGATGCTGCAACTGAAGCCAAAGGTGTTGGCGTTATCGGGATGTGCCTCACTGGAGGATTCGCCATCCCTTTAATGGTAGAATCGGCTGTCAAAGCTCCTGTACTAAGTCAGCCCTCTTTACCCCTGGGCATGTCCTTGAGTACCAAGCGGGCCTTGGGAGTAAGCCCAGAGGATCTAGAGATTGCCAAACAAAGAGTCGCTAATGGTGAGCAATTGCTTGCTTTTAGGTTTGATAAAGATCCATTCTGCCCACCAGAGAAAATGCAAGCTTATCAAGAAGTGTTCGGTGAGGCGTTTGAATACCATGAGTTACCTTCAGCTCAACAGCCTCCGGGAATGGGTTGTCATGCCGTTTTCACTGCACATTTCGTTGATAAAACGGGCCATCCTACCAAGGATGCCCTGGGTCGCTTGATAGAGTTTTATAGGGAAAAACTGCAGCCCTCAGAAGGAGTATGAGAAACTGATATTGGGAGTAAAATCTAGCAGTTGCAATTCTGTTCCCACCACTGTATTGAAGGTAGGAACATTGTCCGCCCGGGTTTCGGCGATGGCAAAAATGTATTGTCGCTGTTTAACATTTTTTCGGTCAAATAGGTTAAAGATCGAAGCTCCGATCCTCGCCTTTCTTCCGCCCAGCAAGAAATTGTAGTGCGCTGAAATATCAACTCGATGATAATCTTCCAAATAGCTAATCCGCTCCTCGGGTTTGATCGTGGTTCGATCGCGAGAAAGATCATCCAGTAGACTGATATCTGTATAGGGCGTCCCGCTACTAAAGATGTAGTTTAGGGAGAAATCCCAGTCTTTGTAGCGGTATTGATTCACCCATTTCAGTTGGTGGCGCCGATCATCTTGCGATGGGAAGGGGTCCCCCATGCTAATCGCTGGAAAACTTAGGGTGGTTTTGCTCAGCGTGTAGGCGATCCACCCTTGATAGTCGGACGTACTCTTTTTCAATAGGAAATCAATTCCTCGCGTTAATCGATCTCCCTGAAAGAAGCGAAACTCAGTGTTCTGAGTAGGCCGATCAAGTCGATCGCGTCCATTACTGACTAAGGCGTGTTCAATGATACCATCTGTATATTTGCGATACAACTCTATATCCAACTCCCAACCGCTACGCTTGACATTTGCCCCAAGCATAAATTGCTCACTACTTGCTACTGGAAATCCCTCATCAGCCGCCAAGGACAGAAACTCAAAGGTTCTACCAAAGCGATCCTCATGGTAGATCTCTCGCGTAAACTGTTGATTGATACCCCAGGAAGTTTTCAGGATCGCGTTTTCGTTAAGTCTATATTGTGCATTTACTCTGGGGGACCAATGGAGGTCTTGAGTAAGGTCATAATGTGTCAAACGCAAACCTCCTTCAAGGGTAAGGTTCCAAGGCATTTTCCAGACATACTCCGCATAGGCGGCATTCTGTAGTCCCGCGTTGCGGCGATCGAGGAGTGATCCATTTTCCGCAACTATTTCGAATGAAACCTGGTCTTGGCTCAGTTGATAGCCCAATTGCAATTGTTGCTGAGGTGAAAAGGAGTAGTTCGCATTCCAATTGAGGGATAAGGTTTGAATATCGTTTTCTGTTGTCTTGGATTGTAGTTTTTCTTTCAGCAACTCTCCGGTTCGAAGCAGCGATTGTCGCAATAATCGATTGATTCCAATTTGCTCTTGATATTGAGAGGCGCTAAGGTTTAAATGAGTTTCTAACTTAGGGCTCCAATTCTGCTGCCACTGCAAGCTAGCGCCGTGGTTTTCCCAACTGGAAACCTCCTGATTGGTTTCTTGGTTGTTGACTATCGCCTGGCCTATTCTATTTCTATAGTCTTTGGCGTAATCGTAATTCATTTCATCATACCCTCTAAAATAGCTAGCTGTAAAACGGGTATTTTGATGGGCTTGCCAGGACCATTTAGCATTGAGATCATAAAAGCGAAAATCAGGCTCAATGGCTACAATATTATTTCTGGTAATGGTGGAAGCACTATTGAGTTGCTGAACGGGAGATTGCTGCTCTTCTTGTTGTAGCAAGTTGAGGATCTTGTAGTTACCCAGATTATTATTGGTCATCCGGCCAGCCAGCATCAGGGAAGAGCGCTCTCCCATTGGAAGATGTAAGGTCACATTAGAAGCCAAAAGGTCAAGCCCGACTTCTCCGCCAGCCAATTCACCTAGGCCAGCTTTGGTTTTCATATCCAGCAAGCCAGAAAGCTTTCCTCCAAACTCCACCGGATAAGTATTCTTATACAAGGTAACTTCGTCCACCACACGCCCATTGATCGCACTAAATACCCCAAAATAATGATCTACTTTGTGTAAGGTGATCCCATCCAAAATGATCATATTTTCATCCGCTTCTCCACCTCTAATTTTAAGTTCTGCCGACAGATCATCTTGTGCCGAGACGCCTGGCAGCAATTGCAAGTTGCGCAGCACATCTGGGCCAGCGACAAAGGTCGGTAGGCGAGAGAAGGTCCCGGCATAGAGGCGAGTGCTGCCATCCCCTTGATCTAAGGTCAAGAGAGGATGTTGCTCAACGATAGTCACACTCGGGATTTCCTGCGGCTGCGCTTGGAGCCGAACTAGTACTGGCCCTTTAGTTTTATCTACTTGAACGTCCTTGGCTTCATATCCTAAATACTGTACCCTCAGCTGTTGTTCTCCTCTTGCTAGGTCGAAGCTAAATTCTCCCCACTCATCAGCGATGGTGCCTCGCTTCCCATCCAATGTCGTAACCGTCGCATAAGCAAGTCCTTCTCCAGTGTAAGGGTCCAAAACCTTTCCCGTCACTTTCCCCGCGGTTCCGTCCTCGCTAGCCGCTTCTGCCAAGCTTCTGGGACGGATAAGGACTTTATCTCTTCCCATTACCCTGTATACTAAGGTAGTTTGCGAGAGCAATTGCTGCATCGCCAGATCTAAGGAAAGGTCTTGAAAGCTACTATTGACTTGAATCCCAGCTAGCGCTTGGTCATCATAGGCAATCTTGATGCCATATTGGTCTCTGAATTGGGCCAACGCCTCCGTGATAGGAATATTTTGATAGGTCGCAGAAAACGATTGGTGAATCGCATCTTGAGCAATGGAAGTCAAACTCGCAAGGGTGAGCCATAGGCACAATATACCCCTGGTCCAAGAAGGGCCCTTGGACAGATTACCGCTAACATCTCTGATCCTAGAACGGATCACTCCCATCATATGGCTTCAATTACAGGTTTATTAAGTCAGTATCTCTACTGTTGTTCAATGAGTATACGTCTAGGTGTTTCCTTATTCCATTTTAACTGTTTGGGCCAGCACACTGCATACAGGGTACTATCTAGGTTTCCTTTCACCAAGAAACCGGTGTAGGATTCCGCTAGTATCCTAGATTCTCGCACCTCAATTTCAACATCAAATTGTCGTTCCATCTCTGCAAATACATCGGATAGCGCTGTAGATTCAAATTCTATACTACCACTCACCCAATAGGCTCGCTGGAGATCAAAGGTATCCGCCTGCATTTGCTGCTGGTCTCGATCTAGGCGAAGTCTGTCTCCTGGATCAAGGATCGCTGACGTATCAAGTAACTCCTTGCTTGCCACCTGCACTTGTCCCGTGTAGCAGGCTACATCAAAACGACCATCGTGGGTGTTCACATTAAAGCTTGTTCCGAGCACCTCGACCGTTCCCCGATCGGTATGTACGCTGAAGGTTTGCCCCTTTTTCACTTGAAAGAAAGCTTCCCCATCCAAATGCACAATTCGTTCTTCCTCCCACTTTTTCTCATCAAAGGAAATCGTCGTCCCGGCATTCAGTTTTACTTCTGAATCATCCGGCAGTAGAATGGTCCTTTGCTCAGCATATTCGGCCACTACAGTGGTTGCTCCGCGCCCGAAAACAAAAAAGAGGACCAAGGCAACACTGGCTGCGGCGGCCACATAGCCCAACCATCGAATCATGCCTGATTTTGCAGGTTTAGTAATAACAGGGGTTTCTTCTGTTAAGGTGTCAATGTTTTGCCATAGGCGTTGTATGGTGTTTTCTTCAGCAGGAGTTTCTTTAAAAGAAATAGCTTTAACCAAGCGGCTAGCCTCATCCACAGTGGATTGCCGATCGGGATGCGCCTTGAGCCAATCTTGCCAAAATTGATTAGCCTCAGGATCATCCTCAACGACCCACTGCATGAACCAAGCATCTCCTGCTAGTTCCACCGCATCGTATTTGGTATAATCTTGACTCATAATAATTTCTTAGGTTCTTCGACTTTTTTTTCGCCGGAGAAAATATCTTATCAAGCCGGTTGTAAAACTGGGATCAACCGCCTATTACGCTTATTCAAATAATTCATCGAGATATGACTCCCGGTTGCTAGAATTGTAGGTCACTCTGCAGCTTGTCAGTCCACTCTGCATTATACTACTACAGGTACCATCCGTATTTCTATCATCGTTATGATCTTTGCCGAGGACACAATGCCCAAGTTCATGAAACACAACATACTCTTTCTCTAAATCTGTTGCTCTAGCCCAAAATTGATCATCTACCTCAACGATATTAGGGGCTTGATCACTATAATGACACTGCCCCAGGACTCCATCTTGATCAATACCGAGGATATCCGCCTCCAACTCCTCCATTTCTAAGCTAAAATCTAAGCCTCTCGCCCGAGCTTCCACATCAAAGCGTTCAAAGTATGGTTGTAGGTCTTCATCTACTTTAGAAGGTTCCGCTTGCTCTTTCTCGCAAGCACTGAGTCCCAACCAACAACAGAGGGTGCCATAAATCAGTGGTCTTATTGTCCTTTGCATACTTGCCTAATTTTATTCCTTTATAGGCATAAGGCTGCAAAAGCATTTTTGTACTCATGCTTTCATGAGAAAAATGCATAAAAAATGATCAATAGTAAGCTCGTAAGGTATTTTCTAAGCTTGCCCAGGGCATTAAAGATGAGATTTCGAACTGATTGATAGTTGATATCCATCACCTCCGCAATGTCCTTATAATCCATCCCACTGTAATATTTTAGGTAAATGGCCTCCTGCTGGCGGCTACTCAATTGGGAAAAGGCAGTTTTCAGTTGCGCAGCTTGTGCGGCAGAAAGTTCCTGGGCTATGAGCTTCGTATCAATGGATAACTCCGCTTCAAAGTCTACCTCTTCAGGGACCTTATCGGATTGGACTTTTTGGGTTTTACCAATTCTCCTGATGATCTTTCGCCGTAAAGAGACAATCAAGTACCTACGAATAGAATCCGTATTGCTCACGCCTTCGCGGTTCCGCCATAGTTCCACAAAAAGGTCTTGCACACAATCTTCGACAAGGGGACCATTGGAACTAATCTTCTTACCGTAGCCCAATAGAAAGTTCACCTCTTGGAGATAGACTGTCTCCAAGGCCTTCTTATCACCAGACTTCAACCTTTTCCACAATAGAAGGTCACTCATGTTCAATGCTTGCCATTAGTTTACATTAGTGCTTTGACTACTTTCTACGGAAAGAGTTTCAAAGAAAACTAAAAAAACATAAAAAAAATAGAGTACAAAGCAGCGATACCCCACTTATAGGGATAGAATAGGATAAAATACAGTTCATACCATCACAATCCCTATGTCGGTAAGCAGCTGTACATAAGCATAATCCCATGATTCAGAAACCATATTCGTTTGCACAATTGGCGAGAAAAGTAGTCTGAGCCAATATGATTCAAAATGCCGGGGTGATCAGACCTCGGCATTTTTTTATAGGCCATCGTCCAAGATCTCCGCGTTAATCGTTTCCCCAACATTGGCCTTGATTCGATGAATAGTGAGCCAACCCAGCCCACCAAAAACAGCACAAAGCCAGAAAAAAGGGTATCCAACACTGAAGGCATTCCAGAGATCCACGGGACCACTAATGGGTGGCCAAGCTAATGCTTTAAGGCTAAGCCAACTTAAGGGCAAGGTAATTACTAAACCTGCCGCCATTAAAATAATGTAGAGGGGACGAGGCTCGCTTAGCCGTCGAAAGGTGATGGAGTAAAAAGAATAGGCCGTAAGCCCCGCCAGAAAGAGCAACAAGCCCACCAGGCTGTAAGCATTCAACCAGCCATAGAAGTGGGTAAATAGACTAAACAAGATCAGTCTGCTAACCAAAATAGCTGTTACAAGCGTAGCGTAGAGTTCGACTCCTGCCCACCAAATGCTTTTGGCGGGAATATTTCCCCATCGGAAAAAGGGATGCAAATATGCCACGACTGCCAAGGCAGCAATGAGGAAAACACTATACTGTACCATCCCCAACCACTCCAACTGTCCTTGCAAGGCTTGCGCCGAGAATTCGAGATCCCAAATGCCCATGGAAAGGGCTCCACAGCACAGCACTAAAAATACATGAAGTAAATGCTGTTTCATTAGCCAATTTAGATATGCCTACCCCAATAACGGTACATAGTCAAGAACTAGTACTTTAGCTTATACATCTTCCTTGATTTCTGGGAAATTAGCGGATACTCACCCTTATTGGGTGGCTTCCTTAACCAGGCGTAACCACAATTCTGATCCAAAGCCGCTACTAAGCAATCGTTCCTTACGGTTACCGAGGAATTGTTGGGTCCAATCGGTGAAACCACCATCGCAAAATGGAATAGCTTGTCCGTTTTCCAAGTGCGTGTAGATGTAGAAACAGCATACCTTGTAATAATTGCGGCCCGTCGTTCGCTCCGGGGCCAAACGGATCTTCACGCTTGGGAATTCTTGCTGCACCTTTTCCTGTAGCCGTTCTAAGGTGGGCTGAAAGGCATCGGACAGCACCGTCAAGGCTACCTCCAACTGTTCTTGACTTACCTGAAAAGGACCGTCACTCAATAGGCGCAGATAATACGTCAAATGCCGATACAAGGTTTTTTCTTCAAACCGCCAATTCCCTTCGTCTCGACCGGCACTAATCATACATTGAATTTGGAAATGAGCCGTAAACCCTTCCATGGCTAGAGCTTGCGCTCGGACGTGGCGATGGCTAGTGGCCAAATGAACTTGTTGTGGGTTCTTCGGTTTTTTGGCGAGCAGTAATTTTCGGCGCAAGCTGGCTTCCAGGGCCAGCACATTAGTAGCATCAGCGACGACTTCCAAGTTGCGATGCGCCCCTAGCACCTTATTTTGATGTACGGTAGCGACACTTGAGCAGGTAGCCAAGGGAGTGAGGGGGGAAAGTAATAAGCTTTCGAACTCCGTGGGGAGCTGCTGCATCGCCCATTCTTCGAAAATTTGAAATTGGGCTTTTGGTACTCCTCTGACCGGATGTACGAAGCGGCTGGATTGATATTGCTCCAGCACTTGAGCAGGGGATCGTTTAGCGGCGCGGCGGGAGGCAATGGCGAGAAGAAGGCTCTGCCATTCAGAGGGAGAGAGGTCTTCGGCTAGTAGATCTAAGAGATGAGGAATGCCTGATTTATGGATAATTTTCTCGATTATCTTGCTCTTCATGTTGAAAGGAACAGGAATCGATTAAGAATGGTTCCAGTTTAAAGTTTTCCTATTTCTTTTCTTGTTCCTCTTTGGTAATGGTCACTGGATCAGACAATTGCAATACTTCTAGTGCCTTTCTAACCATCGGGTCACCATCATTCCAAGTACTGTAGAATCCTTCGTCACCAAAGAGGTGCTTGGCCAGTCTAGCCTTTAGCAAACGCTTAATCTCGGGAATTACCGGGCGGTATTCCTTGCTGTTAGCTTCAAACCCTTTTTCCTTCGCATAAGCCAGAAATTCGTTGAGCACCTCATTGTCAACATCATATTCCGTCTTAAAGCGATCCAATTGGTTAAATTCGGAATTCTTTAATTCTGGGTGGGTTTCGAAGTATCTGAAAGCGAACTGCGAGGCATGCTGTCGCAAGCCGATATAGGTCTTGTTAAGCAGGATCGTGTCAATGGCGACAAAAACATCAGGATAAATCCCTCCCCCACCATACACTACATTGCCATTCGCTGTGTAATATTCGGTGGTATCACCAATGGCAATCTTCTCCTCATTGGATAATTCTCCTGATTCATAGCGTTCTTGCATATCATTATCATACTCCTTCGCATCTTCATAGGGCTTTTGTATGGAACGCCCCGATGGTGTATAATAGCGAGCCACTGTTAATCGTAGCGCTGAACCATCTCGCAACTTATATTGCTCCTGAACCAAGCCCTTGCCAAAAGAGCGGCGGCCAAGAATCACGCCGCGATCATGATCTTGGACAGCCCCGGCGAGAATCTCACTAGCCGAAGCAGATCCTTCATCAATGAGTACTGTGATATCTCCAATATCAAAGAAAGGTCGCCCTGTGGATTCATACTCATCTCGGTTGACCGAACGGCCTTTGGTATACACCAATAGCTTTTCTTTGTCTTTAAAAAGTTGGCTTAAAATATTAGTAGCTTGTTTAAGATACCCTCCAGGATTGTGCCGCAAATCGATGATCAGGTCTTCCATTTCGTCTTCTTCGATCATCTTCTCCACTCCTTTCATAAATTCCTCGTAGGTAGTCGCGCTGAACCGATTTAGTTTGATATATCCCGTTTTCTGATCAGCCATATAAGACACGTCTACACTGTGCATAGGAATCTCGTCTCGCACAATACTAAAGTTCTGAACGATAGGGTTGCTACCGCGCAGGACACCAATGCTTACGGCTGAGCCCTTCTCCCCTTTCAGTAGGTTGACGATATCTCGATTGCTCTTTTCTTTCCCCGCAATGGGCTTACCTTCCACTTCCACGATCTTGTCTCCTGCCAATATACCGACGGATTCTGAGGGCCCACCTGCCATAGCAGCTACAACCACTACTGTATCTTCGACGATCAAAAACTCTACTCCAATACCGTCGAAGTTGCCCTCAAGTTGATCATTTACATCTTTGAGTTGCGCTGCGGAAATGTAGTTAGAATGGGGATCTAGGTTTTCTAAGATATTGTCAATGGCTTCTTGGATCAGTTTTTCTCTATCTACCTCATCGACATATTTAGCTTCTATATACCGAATCAACTCCTCGATTTTACCTTGTCCATAACTTGGACCACCGCTCGTCGTGGCATCACTGATTACTACTGTCGGGGTTACCGTTTGCAACTCCATACCAATCAACATCCCCAGCACAAGTGCAAGCGCTAGTAGTAATGGAAGCCAAGTACTCCATCTCTTTGTATTCGGTCTATATTCAGGCATTTCTTAAGGTTTTCAATAGCTATAAACGGAAAAACGGAGGTAATGTTATCAGTGTATTTCCTGCCTAGTTAGCTAGCTTTCTAAAGTTATACAAATGTAAGTAAATTAATGTTGAATACGCGCCAAAGATATTGCTAGAGGGATACAGGACCAAAAACAATATTTGGGGAACAAAGTTGCATCAATTGGTAGATGCAATAGTCTTACCGACGCCCTCATAGTAAGCTACTTTTTTCATCTCAAAGCGATCATATTTGTTTTTATGGCTGGTTCAATTCCATAAGCGAAAAATTGAACCCCTACTATCCTTTACCCAACTTTTTGCAAAAATCTACTTTTGAAAGATATCCATGAATTATTGTGAAAAAATCAAAGATAAAAACTCAAGCTAGGCCTTTTTTGATAATTAAAAAACAAAAACTACCTTTGTTTAGTATTTTTCAAAACTATACAGCATGAAAGAAATTGATAAACTGGATAAGCAAATCCTTTCCATTCTGATGGAGAATGCAAAGAAAGCTTATACAGAGATCGCACAGCAGCTTTATGTATCTGGAGGAACGATTCACGTAAGAATGAACAAGCTAGCAGAGGCGGGAATCGTAAAGGGGTATCACCTGGTGGTAGATCATGCTAAGTTAGGTTATGATATTAGTGCCTTTTTGGGCATCTATTTGGACAAGAGTTCTTTGTACGATGATGTATCCAGAGAATTAGAGAAAATACCGGAGGTCGTAGGTGCTCATTATACGACTGGTTTATATAATATCTTCGCTAAAATCATCTGCAAGGATACCCGTCATCTGAGAGAGGTCCTGCACGATAAAATTCAGAAGATTCCTGGCATCCAACGAACAGAAACTTTCATCTCCTTGCAGGAAAGTATTAATCGTCCGATTCATATTCTGGAGGCTGATGCAGAAGAGGTGGTTGAGGAATCGACCTAGCGATTAGGCCACACAGCCACCGTTTGGTTTTTGAAGTAAAAGAAAAAAGTCGATCCAGATACTGGATCGACTTTTTTCTTTGTCGCTTTATCTTGTAAAGGTTAAGCTATGCGCCTAGATAATTCTTCAGCAATTTGCTTCGGTTAGCACTTCTTAATTTGTTAATGGCTTTGTCCTTAATTTGGCGTACCCTTTCTCGCGTCAAACCAAATTTCTCTCCAATATCTTCGAGAGACATAGGATGCTCTACACCGATTCCGAAGTATAATTTGATGACGTCGCACTGGCGATCGGTCAAAGTAGCAAGGGAACGTTCAATCTCCCGACGAAGTGATTCGTTGTATTCCAATGCTTGATCCGTCTCGGGTGTCGCATTATTTTCCAAAACGTCGAGCAATGAGTTATCCTCACCTTCAACGAAAGGAGCATCCATGGACACGTGGCGAGCAGCTACACCTAAAGTGGTTTCGACTTCCTCCGTGGGGATATCCAGCATTTCCGCTAACTCCTCTGGAGATGGCTCCCGCTCGTATTCTTGTTCTAGCTCTGAAAAAGCTTTATTGATCTTATTCAAAGATCCCACCTTATTCAAAGGAAGACGGACAATACGAGACTGTTCGGCCAATGCCTGAAGGATCGACTGTCGGATCCACCAAACGGCATAAGAAATGAATTTAAATCCTCTGGTTTCATCGAAACGCTGTGCGGCTTTAATCAAACCCAAGTTTCCTTCATTGATCAAATCACTTAAAGAAAGGCCTTGATTTTGATATTGCTTAGCCACTGAAACTACGAAACGCAAATTGGCTTTAGTCAATTTTTCTAGGGCAGCTTGATCACCTTGCTTGATTCGTTTGGCGAGTTCCACTTCCTCCTCTGGCGTCAAAAGATCCACTTTCCCGATTTCCTGTAGATACTTCTCAAGTGATTGGCTCTCTCTATTCGTAATAGACTTCGTGATCTTAAGCTGTCTCATCTATTAATGTGCTTTATAATTTATTGTTAACGTATTTTGTCTGGTGTCGTTTCTGGTTTTCTGGCAATTGTTAACGGAAAGAGTTGGGATAGGTATTTTAACCTGGGACTGCTTTAATAGAAGAAATGCGATTCTAAATTAGTTTTTGATTTACTTGTCAACATTAAAGCAAATGTATGGGTTTGTTCAAAGTTTTCCGGTCGCAAAGTTACGCTAAATTAACATGCCAGTCAAGTATTAGGTGGTACAGAAAACACTAACAATCCAGATATATGAAAAGTTCTGGATTTGCGCTTCATCACCTGGATTGCGCAATTGCAACATCCTCATCAGGCGCTGATCCCTTTCCACAAAAATTAATTTGGAAAAATCATTTTTTTCCTTTTTATTGTGGGGACGACTCCTAAATTGCTGATATATAGTCCTTTTGAAGGAAATTCACTTCGGTAATCAAGAGTAAACAAAAGTTTTGATCCACTCACCACTGAAGTCATCTTGAATAACAAATTCCATTATGGAAAGAGTAAAATTTAGCTTAGAATTCATCTTTCGGGCGTCACCGTCCATCCTATATCAGTTCTTTACCACGCCATCCCGCTTGATTCGTTGGTTCTGTGATGAAGTTGACATCCAGGACGATACGTTTACTTTCGTATGGGAAGGTAGCGAAGAAGTAGCTGAGTTGGTGGAAGATATCGAAGATGAATTAATCCGATTCAAGTGGGAAGATGCCGACGATGAGGAGGAGTATTTGGAATTTAAGATCGAAAAATCTCCTGTGACGGGAGAAACTATCTTGTTGGTGACCGATTTTTGCGATGATGATGAGATAGATGATCAAAAGCAGCTTTGGGCCACACAGTTGGACGCTCTAAAGAAAGAAACTGGAGGCTAAACAGCCTCAAACGATGCATATATACAGAAAGCGCCTGCCCAAGCTGATGTTTTAGTAAACGATCCAGAAGCTTCGACAGGCGCTTTTTATTTGTGGATAATAGCTATCCGTAATATTCCACCAGGGACCAGATCATCAAGATAATTCCGCCTAAGGCGAAAATTCCCGCAATAAAGTTGATCACTCCAACACCAGCTAACAAGGCAGACAAAATGCCTAGTACAATGGCCGCTCCCAACAACAAAACCCCATATCGGAAGCGCGTATCATCCCAAACCTCCCTTTTGACTTTGATCCCTTTCTTCTCTAATTTCTTTTCCAATTTGTCCATCCGCTTTTTCACTTTCGCTTCCTTCCGCTTTGCTTTTTCTAATTTCTTCTGCGTCTTAGCATCGATTTCGATCGCATCTTTGGCTGGATGTACAAAATAAGCCCCTCCTTCTGTAGGCATCAACAAGAGAAAAGCACTACAAAAGAGCAAATACATGAATCTTTTCATGATAGTATATTTATGAGTTTTCAACAATGATAGCCAAACAAGCACAAGTCATTCCCTCCTTCATTTGACCAAAGGAAAGATCACGCTTTCTGATCAAAGGATGAAATAAAAGGCCTTAGCCCCTACTCGCTCAGCTATTGATGTGGTCTATCTATGATTTCCACCTGTTCTGTTTTTTCAAAAAGATGCACACCAAAGGTCGATAGCAAAGCGGTAAATACCATGAACAAAAGTATCAATACCCAAAGCCATGTCCATCTACCAGATTTCCGGTCAGCAGCCATTTTCTAGAGTTTAGTGAGTAGTCTGAAGTCCTGAATGTTGTGTGCGTTTTCTCTGAGGATGGAACAAGCCAACGTCCCTAGTGTCATTTTCGAGAATTAGAACTGATTTAAAACAGTGCCTCCTGAGGCATTGAAAGTAAAGGATTTGGTGGACAATTTGTAGTCATCCACCTAGATTTGATCCATCAAGTTAGCACCCCTCTTTAAAAATCCATTCTTAGACGAAGGTTGATCCTTCTGGAGGTTAAGAAATTTGGAATCGCATACTGCTGCTCCAGAATCGTTTTGATCCAGGTATTACTGGCTTGATTCTGCACCTGCATGAGGTTGAATACCTCTAAACTTAACCAGGTATTTCTAGTGAAACTAAGGAAGTGCTTAGGACGTCGATTGCGTCGTGCCTGATCCCATAGCAGCACCGAAAACCCGATATCAACTCTATGGTAAGCCGCATAGCGATAGGGATTTCGCAAGTCTACGTTATTATTCGGGATGCCAAAAGGCAGGCCGGTCCCTAAAGTAAAATTCAAATGCATTTTAACGTTCTTATTCTTTCGTAGATAATCCTGAAAGAACATCGACATCGTCATAAATTGATCGGTTGGGCGGGAGACATCATTAACGGATACAGCCTCTCTAGTATTTCCTTCAAACCCTCTGTGCTGTACACCATTCAGGCGCTCGCGTGCCCTCAAAAAGGAGAGATTGATCCAAGATTCAGCATCTGGCACAAATTCGCCATTTAACCGAAAGTCGATCCCAGTAACATAGCCACTAGCATCATTGTTTGCGTAATATCGGATACGGACATTTTCGATTTCATACGGCACCATATCCCAGAGCGATTTGTAGTACGCCTCGGCGATAAATCTAAACTTCTTAGGGTTCCGCTTGCCCATATAGAAATCATAGGTCATCCCTGCTACGATATGAGCGGATTTTTGAGACCGAAGGTCGGTATTCACAATCCCGTCAAAGCCCCTCATCTCCCGATAGAAAGGAGGTTGGAAGTACAATCCTCCCGCAAGGCGATAAGAGACATCACCGTCTCCACCAAGGGGTTTATACAAAAATTGCCCTCTAGGGGCGATCAGGAATTCTTTATTAAGATCCCAGTAGGAAGCACGCACACCAGCAGTCAACTGCATTTCGGCTACGCTTTCTTTTCGCCAGGTAAAGGTTTCCTGGACATAACCATTGAATCGATTGGAATTTAGGCGGTTTCGAGTTTTTAGGACAGTAAAAACTTCCACGGCATCATCATTGTAGGGCAGGGAATAGCCAGCCGAATCCAGTCGCTCCCACTCGTTGATCCAATCATCAATCTCTTCCCGTTGATATTTAGCTCCGTACTGAATAAAATGGCTACTGGTCACCTCTGGATCATCGGGATCCAACTGCAATTCGATTCCCCCTTTGTGCTCCACATTAGTCAAGCGGATATCAAGAAAGTTACGAATAAACTGATGCTGCGTTCCTGTACCTAATTCGGCTAGTACCTCGCCAAAATTGCTACTTCCTAAATCAGATTCGATTTGACGTAAGCTGTAATCACCAATAATATCAATCCGCTCGTTCTCATCACTTTGAAAACGAGAAGCCAGTAATTTTAAATAGTAGGGGTTGCGATCACGGTCAGGAATGTAGGTCAGTGATACGCCTCCCATTTGAGTAGTGAAATAATCTACTTCTTGCCCTTCAAACACAGAGAATAACTCCAATGCAAAACTAATCAAGCCCTGAGCCGTGCTTCGATCTTGGGGAATCAACTGATAAACACTGCGATTGATGTTTCCCATCACGCCTAACTGCAGATCTCGGCTAAGATCATACGTAACATAGGCCTGAATATCAGAGAAGTCTGTAGTATATTCTCCGTTCACATCCAAAGTCCCCAGTAGGTATTGTGTCGTCTTGTAACGGGCTCCAACTAGATATCGCAATTTCCGGTAGGAATCACTGCCCAGACTGGTACTTCCTTCTACATGCGCAGAACCACCCAAGAAACTCATACTCAAAGAAGCTCGCAAGCTATCCGGGCGCTTATACTTCACATCTAGCACAGAGGATAACTTGTCCCCATACTTAGAAGCAAATCCACCGGAAGAGAAAGACAAATCACGGATGAGGTCAATATTAGGGAAGGTCAATCCTTCTTGTTGCCCCGCTCGAATTAATTGCGGGCGGTAGATCTCAAAGTCATTGACATAGACCAGATTTTCATCATAGTTCCCTCCTCTCACGTTGTATTGTGAACTCAACTCCCCGCCGGTACCTCCACTCGTCCCCAGCGCGATATGAGGTAAGGCACTTTCTAGGTTACCCGTAGTTGATGGCAATAACTTGATTTGCTCCACCCCTTCCCGAATGATTCCAGCATCTTGAATTTTACTTTCTTTTACTACAACTTCTATCTCTGAATTACTAGGTACTAGGGTTACATCTACTTGACGGGAACTCCTCGCAGGCATAGGTGAAATTTCCGTGCGCGCTTCTTTGAAACCAATGCGAGAAAAAACTAAAACGATTCTTTGATTGGCAGGTATGGCTATACTGTAACGACCGTTCTGTGCAGTTTCAGTAGCAATACTGGTACTATCCAGGTAAACGGTTACAAATTCAATTGGAGCGCCATTTTCATCCTTTACCGTACCGTCAATATTAGCGGTACTTTGAGCAAACATCCACTGGGTAAAAAGCAAACATACTAGGGTACTGGTCCAAAATCTCATCCATCCGTATTTATAAATGCGTAGAGCTACTAAGGCTAAGTTCGTGTTTGGTGCTCGCTTTTGGAGGAGAAAAACGTCATTTTGTTGCTGAGACGAGGCGCTTTTCGCAGGCCATATCTGGAAGATACGGTCAGGGGACGCAACGAAATATCAGCAAAACCTGGCCTGCCGCCAGGCAGGAAGGGGCGATTTTCCACCAAAGTACGATGGCCAAACACTAAGAACAACTATTCAAACGCAAAGAAAGTAAAGCTATTTTTATCGCCGCGGAAAACTCCGGTGAATTGTAACCAATTCGTTTTCTACTATACAGTTCCCCGGCAAGATCACACCATTTTCCCAACTTCATGGCCGATATCCTTGAGTTGTTGGATCGCTTGACTAGGGTTATCGGACTTAAAGACACTACTCCCCGCCACTAGTACATCCACTCCCGCTTCCAATATCTTTTGGGCATTCTGTAAGCCTACTCCGCCATCTACCTCTATCAGCGCCTTCGCATTCCGGCTCATTAGCATATCCTTCACTTCCCGAATTTTAAGCAGCGCATTATATATAAACTTCTGGCCACCAAAGCCCGGATTAACGGACATGATCAGTACCAAGTCAAGCTCCTCAATGACATCCTTGAGTAAATGTACTGGCGTATGCGGATTTAGGGCCACACCGGCCTTTGCTCCCGATTCCTTGATCTGTTGAATCGTGCGATGTAGATGCGGACAAGCTTCGTAGTGGACGGTAATCACATCAGCTCCAGCATCTCGAAACCGCTCTATATAGCGCTCTGGCTGACTGATCATCAGGTGTACATCTAGGGGGCGCTCAGCCTTCCTTTTGATGGCTTCCACGATCATAGGGCCAAAAGAAATATTTGGAACAAAGTGACCATCCATAATATCTACATGAAACCAATCTGCATTGGATTCATTGACCACTTTTATATCATCTTCTAAACGGGAAAAGTTAGCGGCGAGTAGGGATGGCGCAACTAAATGTTTTTTCATTTGCCGACAAATTAATATATTTGCATCAATTCGGGCAAAGATAAAAAAAACCGGCTAGGAACTAACCGGTTTTCTAAAGAGCTTTGAGAGGCTATCTACATACCAAAAAAGGATATCCTTCGATATCCAAAAATCTTTATCTGAAACAGAACTTTGTCTGAATGAATTCAAAATCTGCAGGCACCCTTTTTACAGGGCCTGCATTTTTTTTGGACTATAATTTGTTAGTAGTAAAGATGTCTTTTACATCTCTATTGTGATGTTCGGTGAAAAAGCACCATAATTACTGTCCACCTAATCACATCACAAATATCGCTTTCCTTTTTTCATTTAAATAGTACAATTTAAAGAATCACTGTAGTCGAATCTCCGAATATTTTAAATATAATCATTTGATAATCAATGATTAGAAAACATATTTATTTGTCAAAACTGAAAATAAAAACCCGTTTCAATATTGCATATTGAAAAAAAGCAATCCGCTTTTTTCTCAAAAAAAGTCAATCTTAGGCAAAAGTGAGTTTGAAAAGTCACGATTAAAGGGAAGTAAGTCGTTGCAACAGGAGTCTGATAAGGGAAGTTCTATGCTTCATTTTGGCCTTTGATGTTTTTCCATTGCATTAGGGGAGCCACTCTATCGAACAGTGCATTGCGAGTAATGGGTGCAAATGCGTCGAGTATGGCCATGTCTTGATATTGCGCTTTTATTTTCCAGTTATCTTTAAT
>JAHQWA010000062.1 GCA_019634045.1 Saprospiraceae bacterium | reverse complement strand
ATCCTTCTTGCCAGGTGTTTCCTCCGTCAATCGAGTAGTGCCAAGCGGCCGAAGTGGGATAGATACGAATTCCGCCATCATCTACATGGCAATTGGAAGGTTGATCGACATCGATGGAGGTAACTTCCGGGGAGCTAGGAGCGGATAGCTCTACGGTGGAAGAATATTCAACCACACAAGTGCCATCAGACTTTCTAACTTGAATGTCATAGAAGCCAGCGGAGAGGCCATTGAAACTACTTTGATTGGACCAATTTGCACCTCCATTGATGGTATATTGCAGGGATCCACCAGCCCCATCTGCCTGGATGCTGATCTGTCCATTAGCGCTTCCACAATTGCTGGGGTCTTGAGTTGATACAGACTCAATTACCGGGGCAGTAGGGGCCTCAAGAGAAACTGACTGATACAAAGCACAGCTGCCATCTTGATTTCGTACGCCAGCCTCGTAATCTCCAGCTGGCAGGGAATTGAAAACAGCGTTATTGTTCCAGCTATTTCCATCATCGATAGTGTAGCTCAAAGGGCCTTGACCACCCGAAGCTTGTATTTGGATTTGACCATTGCTAATTCCACAATCAGATGGAGGACTGGATGAAACATCGGAAAGGGTAGGGGCGCTTGGTCCCTGGACAAAGACCTGCCCGAGATCAGTTTCGCAGCTTCCGTCCTGATTCCGGGCATATAAGTCGTAATTCCCCGTAGGTAGATTGTTGAAAGCAGGGCTGGTTTGCCATGAAGTAGTGGAAAGTCGATATTCAAAGCTTCCCGTACCTCCGGTCAAAGACACAGTAATTGAACCATCATTGGCGCCACAATCGGATTCGTGCTCTACCTCCACCTCTTCCAGCTCCGGAGAAGGGGAGGCTCCTAGGCTAGTGCTTGTGCTATAAGAATTGCAATGTTGAGTTTGTACCTCTACCGTGTAGCTTCCTTCGGGTAGGCCCGTAAACCTAGGGCTGCTCTGCCAAGTCTGGCCGTTATCTATACTGTAAGCATACAAATCTGTTAGGGTACTACTATTTCCACTAATGTCCGAAACTAGAATTTCGCCATCATTTTCACCTGCGCAACTCACCGGTTCTATATCCAAACTCAGCTCAGGTGTCCTATACGTAATTACCTCCAATGATGGTTTGAAGATATAGTCACAGGGCGAGCCAATCAGTCGAGAACCAGCAGATATATAGGCTGTCGTTCCAGAAGGATAGCAATAGTCAGCAGGAAGCTCAGTTGAGGTATGAATCCAATTTTCATTATCATAGGAAAATCGCCACATAAATTCGAAAACCCCATGTGCATTTCCACTACCGATGGAAAGGCAGTGTTCATCCGAAGGGTAATTGCAGAAAAGACCAGCCTGCACCACATCCACCTCATCACTGTCATTAGGGTACACCTGGTATCGAACTACATTGGAGTAGAGGTAACTGGTACAATCCGGCCGCCGCGCTCCCCGCCGAAAACTCACTGTCTGATTGTTCGAAACACCATTGTTATTGAGAAACTGTATGATACTACTTTGTCCCAAATTGAGCTCTTCGTTTTGGCCTTCGCCAATCGAAATATCATTCCAATTGCTGTTTTCCCTTTGGTATTGCCACTGGAACTGGACCGTACCACCGCTGCCACCACTCGGAGGAAGCGTCTCGCTAATCGGGGCAGGTTGCCAGGCATCGCAGAACTTGACAATAGCATCAGTGGATTGATTGTGATAGATTCTACCTGGATCATCTACATTATCACAATTGCTAACAGTGGCCAATACAATTTGTGTGCAGAATAAACTGCATAGTAGTAAAGAGAGCGTCTTCATCTTCAAGTTTTTTGTACAGATATCCCTGCAGGGAATCGCGCGTTTATAGTGTCTATTTTGCTTGTATGGATCGACTTGGACTTAGTGGAGATTGTCCACCATCTCGGTGCTTGGCAATGATTTGATAGGTGTATGTGTTGTTATCCTTGATTCTCATATCCTGATACTGGTAAGCTCCAAATGTTGCCACTGAGTTGCGCTTTGCGGTTGTTCCATCCTCAAGCCTCAAAGTATGTAGGGTTCGTAAGGGCTCCCCGACCTTGCCTCTATAAATGATGAATTGATATAAGGAGGGATTCGGAGGATAAGACCATTCCAGCTGAATCCCCGTTTGATCGGAGACTTGCCTTACTTGAAAGTTTTCTATTCCAGGCCGCATGCCCTTATCGAGTTGACGAACTTTCACTGCTTTAGAGTAGCTCTCATTTCCGGTGCTGTCAATTGCAAGCACTCGGTAGTGGTAATCTTGCCCACGCTTCGACTCCATATCCTTATATTCTCTATTTGATTCGACGGCAGGCCATTTAAATATAGTATTCCAGTCCTCATCCGATATTTTCCTCCTTTGGATTTGATGTTCCAAAATATCGGGACTGGTACTTGAGATCCAAGAAAGTACAATACCTTCTTCAACTGGTCGTGCTTGTTTCATAACTGGTGCGATAGGGGGGAGTAGGTCTGGTCTTTTTATTTCACAAAAAATAGATTTTTCTGAATAGTTTTCCCTGAAATCCAAAGCAATAACTTTATAAAATATTTTAGAAGTGGTGGTACTCATGTCCACAGAATGAGTATAAGAAGTATCTCTGGTGAAGTAGGAAGTAACCTGATTGTAGAAGCCATCTTTTTGGTTTGATCGGAAAACTCGGTATCCCATCAAGTCTTCTTCAGGATTCGGAGTCCAACTTAGGCTGACTGTACCATCTTTGTCCAAAGTACCAGTTAGGCCAATAGGAGCAGAAGGAGGAGTTACATCTTGCAATTGACCCAGACTTGAGTAAGATTCATACTGGTGGCCATAAATATCTTTAGCTATTACTTTATAATAACCACTGCTAAAGGGAGAAGTGTCTGTATAGGATCTATCCATTGCCTTCAGCGGAGTTGGATTTAGTTTGCTGAATGGACCTTGCTTTTTTCGGGCACGATATAAGTCAAAGCCTTCCAAATGTTGATTCAAAGTTTTGGGGAAATCCCAATGGATTTTTAAGGACTTGGGTTCTATTTCTTCAATACGGTGAATGCCTATGCTAGCCTCAAATCTTTTTGGCTTTCCATATCCAGATATGGTATCTGAAGGCGCACTCAATGACCCAAATACCGTTTTTCCTCGAATTCGGTACACTACATTTTGGAAGTTCTCCAATAGACTATCTCGATAAAAGACCATTAAATCTCTGCTATCCTTCTGTGTGCTAGGAATAATTGGAAGCGAGTTGACTGTCACGAATTGATCCCCTCCATCTAGCGATTTTTCTATCCAATAGCTGGTATATAGTTGTGTGCTATTGGCATCCCACTCTAAGAAAACCATTTTATCTCCAAAATCAGCTTGCAAGCCTGTTGGTGGAGGCAATGACTTTATAGGTGTGGCGTGAACAATTAGGTTAGCCGCCTGCACATTGAAGGACTGAGCCGGTACGGCAGGATAAATCGTATAGAGATAGGTTTTTCCCTTATCAACTTGTTTGTCAACAAGGGCTAATCCCATAGCTTGGGCGACGTTCCAGTCCTGGTCAGCAGCCAAAAGGCCAAAACCGAAACGGGTTTGGTCCATTTGTGATCTTTGGTAAGTCTGAACTAGCGGATTTTCCGAAAGCGCTTGCATCGCTAAATCTTCACCATAGAGCGAAGCCGCCCCCATTCCCGCCAGTTCACTAGTATCGATCATCTCTTGCCACTCTTCAGCTTGGTAGGGGAGTACCGGGCCCCATTTTTTGGCTGAGGCTAGCCGCTGTTCCGGCGTGAGTCTAGTACCCAATTGGTTTTTGATGGTCACTCGTTCGATGAGATATCCCGTTCGGTTGGCATACTGCCAAAGTAGGACATCTTCTGGAGCCCATCGAATCTTGACTTCATCTCCTGTGGACTCACCTAATGCATGAACAAAAAGGGTATCCTGGCCCAGCAAAGGATATTGCCAGGCAAGGATTAGCCCGAATATAAAGGTTGCTACAGTGTGCTTCGTTTGTCTTGTCGTCATAGTGCTTTATTGAGTAGTATCCGTTTTTTCGAGTTGTAGGTGTAGCCTGGAGCCATAAGTCTCTAGCCCAGGGAATTTATAGCGAATTTGTATGGGATAGGTCCCTGGATTCAGCGGTTGTAGTTCCTGTTTACTGAAATTGATCAAGGGAACTAAGCTGGGACATCTTTGCCCCAGTTGTTCCATTGTAAGCGGGCCATTGTTTTCATTTGGATTGTCGCTGGCGAAGTCGTTTACCATACCTCCCGCGAATACTTGAGGATTATCGGTGTCAAAGTAGGCCATACCTGCGGTTAGAATCGTTTCGACATCAGCAGATAACTCGTTATATAATTGTTGTACCACATTAGGTGGCAGATAATTGAGGTAGAAATCACTTGGGCCAAATTCTGCTAGACGGGCGGGATGATCGAAGACCGATTTGTCAATTTGAGGGATGTCGACTTGCTGTCCTAAGTGTATGGCTTCCGATAGATTATTGGCATAACTATGATCCATTAAAGAAACTTCCTCCGTGTTAACACACCCATTTACCGTGTGCGGAAAATCTTGGTACATCTGTTTGATTACCGCCTGTTGATACCACGCGCCATCTAAATCGGCAGAGAGTTCTATCTGAGCAGGATAGCCTCCTTTGCCTAATTCCTCAGGCCCAAAGGGTTCATCCAAGGTACCATTGGCGATGATTCCTCCTCGACTCCCTAGAGGCAAGGAGGAAAACGGTGCTAGTTTATCGGCTAAAGATTCATAGGTACTGGTTCTGAAGTACAGCTCATAAAGGATACGGTGATCATCGCTCTGCTCATTCAGGCTTACCAATTGCAATTGATACACCTGATCGTGTTCCAGAACTGCATCCGGAAAACTGAAGTGGATTACATTGCCTTCACTATTGACTTCTGTAGGAAAGGGCGTGAAGGAAAACTCCTGGCTCTTCGTCAACCGAAACTCTTGCTTATATCCAGCAGGAAGCTGCAAAAGTAAATCCGGCTGCGCTCGAGCCAGGAGGATATACCCCTTTCCTAATTCGTTTTCTTTTGTGTAAAAGTTGTACTGTCCATCAAGGGGATAACTTGCTGAAATGTTGTGTGCTGGGATATGATCGAGGCCTGGCCCCGTCGTAAAGCTCAGCGTATCTCTTTCAATGACCACTTCTCCATTTTCTTTGATGGGGTACCATCCATTGCTCCGCTTTTCTTCGAAATACACACTTACAATGAAATCGACCTCCGATGTTCCAGGTAAGATTTGTTCAGGAATAAATTGTGCGGAAAGGTGGTCATTGGCTACAGCAAAGGTTCCCTGAACGCGTTCTCCGTGCAAGGCCATATGGCTGGCATCTTGATCTAGGCGCACTCGATAGGTTTCTTGTTCACCATTGAGATTAGTAAATCGATAAGTTTCTTCGACAGGAATCAAGAAATTAATAGTAGGCGTGACGCTGACGTCGACAGCATCCAATCCTTGCTTAGGTGCTATGCTTTCGATGACTTGCACAATGCCTGGGTCAGATGCACCGACTATTTCACATTCGTTTCCAATCGTAATATCAAAATTCCAGTTGCCTTTGATCAGGCCATTCAAGATGTTGTATTGAGCGCCAATGCTACCTTTCGCCCAAAACGGATTCGGAAGTTTAGCTTGGAGTATAGCACCGGCGGCGATTTGAGCGATTTCAAATTTTCGCTGCTTACCAAAGAGTTTCACTTTAATACCCACGGCTGCCCCAATGCCTGCCCAGGCTTGCCCGGAGGCATACCAGCCATTGATGCCGATGGAGCCACCACCAGCGCATTGGGCGGAGCCAAAATCTTGAATAGCTACGTCAAAGCCAAGCGCCAAGGCGAATTGACCATAGAAGATCAAGAAGGTCCGCTCCCCGGTATTGATGTCTAGTGCTGCGCCGAAGGCAAAACCTCCGCCTTGGGATACCGCAGCGGGGCGGTTATTAAGGGAACTGCTATTGCGATCATATTGCATGATCCTAGCCATTAACTCGGATTCAATCGGTGGAATGCCAGGTATCTCATGCGTCCCCATCATGAGGTAGCAATTGAGATTGACGAGGTTTTCAGCAATCTTGGGAATCCCAATGATAATACCGTTGCGTTTTTCGGGAGCAGGTTCTCCTGCTTTCAGGTGCCAACCATTATTTTTAGAGAGGTAAAGGTTGGCCCAGCCCATTTTATCGTTCGTGCCAGATCCCCGTATTACACCTGCTCCTGCATTGAGAAAAACAGCCATGCTCGCGTCCAATTCCCATTCCTCGAAATTGAGATCTAGGGCTAGATAGGCAGACATAGCAGCGAGGGCGGGGGGAGGAAACTCCGGATTCTCTTCAAATGCCGGATGATCAAAGGCGATATCCTGCATAAATTTTGCGGTTCCATAGAAGCTGATCTGAGATAGTCCACCGTTGGAATTGAATAGAATCTCAAAGTTGGCATTGGCATTAAAAGCCTTTTCTTTTTTCGCAGCTAGGAGCACGGTGGCCTTGATGCCTAGCCCTGCCGAGCGATCAGGGTAATACCGCAATCCGCTCAGGCTACTGCCCAAGGGGGGGATAGCTAAGGCCTGACTTTCTAAGGCATCTTCTAAGGCCGCTGCGGTGTCCTCATCTCTTGACATACGATGGTAGGCGCCACCACCAAATCCTTTTAGTTTGACAGCTTCAGACAGGATCGGTATCCCTTCGCCTAGGTTTACCAAGGCATCTACAATGAAGTAGTCGAAGTCATCTATTGTGCCAAATTGCCCCATGGCGGTAATGCCCCAGGAAGCATCCGGAATACTGGCTAGACAGGAAGTATTGTTGGCTGTACCACTTGGGGGATCTCCTTCTGGATCATTGACGCCCCTAAACCAGGCGGCAACCATACCCCTGAAGCCTTGCCCAAACTTAGGATCGTCCTTGTAGAAACTCAAGCCACCATTCACACCGAAGCCCGGCGCGGAGACATTCACGAAAACATCATCCACGCGCATGCCGGTATACACCCAACGCTGACGCCCGTTTTCTTTCACTAACTCTCCTTGGAAGGCAAAGCCTCCGCATGCCGTGATACCCATATTGTTAGATGGAGATAGACTAATGAGTGCACCAAAACCTAGTTCAACAGCTGTACCTTGTTCATTGGCCGGGTATAGGCCTATGTCTTCTAAGGTGAGGGCAAAGGCACCAAAATTTGGACTAATACTCGGGAATGACCAATAACCCGGATGGAAATAGGGAGCTTGGTTCGACAGCTCTACCCCTTGAAAGTGGATAGAGTCAGCGCGGACTCCAATACCAGATGACTGCTCATTGTCAATCGTGGCATAGCCATGTAGATGTGCTTTAATGATGAAGTTGTCTTCTAGCTGAACAATGTCTAAGTAGCTGCAAGCATCAAAACCTACCTCAGCCTGCCAGATGTCAACGGCCATGGTCTCTTCAGGAGAAACCGAAAAGAAATATTCATTGTCTTGCTGTATATAGGCGCTATAGCGTAGACAATCCTCAGTGGATAGAGTAGAGGCATTGCTTTCTTTAGATTGAGCCAATGGCACATGGATTAAACCATTGAAAGCTACTGCTTCCACTTGATTGGCAACTACACTGATGCCAAAGGTATCAATGGAAAAACCCCAGCCGCCGAGATCTCCATTCTCCAAAGATAGGATGGGCGTAGCCATAGCCTGCCCTGTAAAGCCCATGTTATCGATAATGATATCGTTTCCTTGGATAAGGAGACTAGAATCAACACCCGCTAACTTTCGAGGTATTTCAAGGCTGAATTCTTTAATATAAAATCCTTGCCAACGCTCATCCGATAGGGGAGGATCATAGCCGTTTATCGGGAACTTTATCCCGCTAGCGTTGCGCCAATCACTAAAATCAAAAACAGCTCGATCCACCCTCCAGACGACATCCTCCAATTTGTTGACGACGAAGTCATCCAAATCAATCTCTAGTAAGATGTCTTCCCAATCGGATATAATGGTGGCAATGCGGCCACTAACTTTATTTTGACCATTATCTATTGCTGGTTTTAGCCAGGATCGACTAAACTCCACAATACCATCTAAACCTAATTCTTGAAATCCATCACAGTCGATGCTGACAAAGGTTCCTCCCGTACTTTCACCATCAGCATTTCTTTCCCCTCTCATGAGAATCAAGGCAGATTTATTGGGGACGATTTCTACGGGAATATTACCTAGTAAGGAAAGTGTTGCTCCGGGTAAAATGCCACCTGCTGCGGAGAACCTGACATTGTCTGCGGAAAAAAGTAGTGGCATGGCCAAATTGGGAGCATCGATTTCTAAGAATATCTCCAATTGTGCATGCGTTGGGTGTAGCTCAATACTCGAAATGCCCATGGTATAGGAAGCATTTCCAATTTCTTGACTGAGACCAATCGGAAGCTTTACCAGGTCTTGACCAGTTAGTCTAGTAATAAAGTTACCAGCTATTTTGACCTTATCGATGACCGCTCGAGCCTTTTGAATTAACTCAATTTCGTGGTCCAACAAGCCACCAACACTTCCTCCATTTGAAGGATTCGGCAAGCTATCCAAACTTTCTTGTGTAAAGGAAAGATAATCCTGAACCCACTTTTCAGCAGCAGTCCATTCTTCCTTAGAGAGCACGATGGACTTACTTTGTAAATGAGACCAATAATCAGGGATGATAGTGGGCTCAGGATGAATGCTTAAGGAGGAGAGGGTCGGCAAATGAATCGCCGAACTATCCTCAGTAGCCATGCCATACCCCCCAAGGAGTAGACAAATGGCCATGCTTAAGCCATTGATGATTAGAGAGCGCATTTTTAGTCGTTTGTTTCCAATTTTAGATAAATCCGAAGTGGATCTTTCCCTTTAATAGTATGAGGCGTAAAAAGGTAACCGGCGAAAGTGATTTTTTTTAAATCAGTTCAATCTCTTATTCCCGTACCATAGCCTTATAAGTGTTGTCTATCCAGGATTATACGCTGCCGGTTATTTCGTAACCACTGCTTCGCATCACTCAATAGTTGCTGTCCCGTCATTTCTCGATTTATTTCCTTTGGAACTCCCGCTAGGGCAGAAAGAAGTAACTCTGCCAGTCGATAACCACAGCTGATCTGTCCATCGGTTTCGGCATCTGCAGGGTGGCAGTTGCCACGATCCTCGATGACAACATCAATGATATATTGAACCACCTTTTTATTTCGAGTATAGATCGCGAGGGGAGCTATATCGTAGACAAATTCATCATGGATGGGGATGCGTTGCAGTGCCTTCAAGAAGGATTTGGCTTTAGGCTCATCTCCCATTCTCACCAAAGCAAGCTTGCCGGCTTGCTGTACCGTACGACTCTTTTGTGCCTCCAAGATTTGCCGGATCGGCGATGGATCATCAGTAGCAAAACCGGCAAGCATTAACCATTTATCTAAGTACTGAGGTTGAGTGAGTAGGAAGGCTTGTAGGTACTGCTTTGTCTTTATTGAAAATGCTGCTTTAGGGAACTTACTGCAGGCCTTCCAGACGGAATAGTTTAAACTTGGATTTTCCTGTAAAATGGGATTGAAAAGCTGTTCTAAATAGACTTGCTGATCCTGTTCTGAACTAGCTAAAGCTTTCCTGCTCATTAGGGTCAACAAGGATTCTGGCTGCTGTAAAGCGTCGCTGCTTAATAAGGAATTGGTCATTTCCAAGGCCTGTGTAAAGCTCAGGTCTTTCCAAGCTTGTGGAATTGGGGCGAATGGGGTTTCTAGGTGTTTAAGGAGTTGTTGTT
>JAHQWA010000003.1 GCA_019634045.1 Saprospiraceae bacterium | reverse complement strand
GAGCTTAACTGGCTTGATGCTAGCCAAAGTCTCGGATTTCTGTTTGTAGGATACTGTATGCAAACTCTAAATTATTCTTGTCTGGTACGACGAAGCTTTTCGTCTAGGCCGTGGATCTTTAGGTTACGATATTCATCCAAGGATAAGCCTGTCAATCCTTTGCTTTGGGCCAATTTGATGAAATCGGGAGTCACATCGTGAATCTTTAGGTTGATGACTTTGCGCAAGGGGATATCTTTGAAACCCAAGGCATTTAAACTCTTAATATATCTGGAACTAACATTGTGAATGGCTGCATTGCGGATTTCATTGGAAGGGACATCTTTGTATCCCATTTCTGCCAAATCCTTAACGAACCTCGCATCGACATCATGAATTGAGAATTGAATGATCTCTTTTAGACTAAGATTGTCATATCCAGCAGATTTCAACTCCCTAACATAAGAGGCACTTACATCGTGGATAGCGGCATTTCTAACCTCCTGTATAGATAGGTCCTTGAAGCCCATTTGGTTTAATTCTTTGACAAACCTGGAGTCCACATCGTGGATCGCCAATTGGACAACCTCTTGCAAGGATAGATCATCAAATCCCGCCGCTTTTAGATCTCTTACGTAGGCAGCACTTACATCATGAATGGCTGCATTCTTTACTTCTTTTGGCGTTAAATTTTTGTAGCCCATTTGATTCAATTCCTTGACAAACTGAGCGTCTACGTCGTGGATCGCCATTTGTACTACTTCATTGAGCGTGAGATTTTGGAAGCCTGCTGAATTCAGATCCTTTACATAGGCTGGGTCTACATCATGAATACTCGCTTGCTTTAGTTCCTTGATCGTTAGGTCGGTAAAACCAGCTTTCGCCATGGCACGCACGTAATCTGGAGATACGTCATGGATTTGAATGTCTATGAATTCTGGAAGACTAATATTCTTGTAGCCCAATTGAGCAAATTCATTCATGGTTTCCTTCATTTTCTGGAAAGGAAGACCATGGTAGGCAATCTTGCGAAGTTGCGATGTGCCCTGTGGCTTCATATTGATCTGCGTCAAGTATTGTAGATAGTCTTTATTGAAATCTAATAGGAATAGACTGAATACCGTCTGATCTTTAAGACCGCTATAGCCTTGTCCGGACAAATACTGAGTGAAGCTGGCCTTGGGCGTGAAGGTGTGCCTTCCAAGCCCTTCATTACCTTCGAATTTACCTCTAAACTCTATTGTACCAGCCTCTCTTTCCAATGTAAAGGTACCGTCTTGTCCCGTGGGTAAAGTCCCGAAAGCGGAGCGAGCGAAACAACGGGTTTGCATCCAGTAGTTGTTTCTTCGTCTGTCGGAGTGATCGAAGTGGAAGCAAATCTCATCTCCTTCAATATTTGCTGACCAGATCCCGCTAGGAGAGAGTAGGGGAGTGGAAGCAGTGGGTTCGGTTTCAGTTATTGTCGTTGCTTGGTCTGAAGAGAAGGCTTTGTAAAGAGCAGAGGTGCTGAAGAAGTGAGCCTCTTTGAAAAGAATGGGAATGGCTTGTCCTATCCCATTCGTCTTCGCGTCGATGGCCACAGGATTCATTACGGGGCTGAATAAAGCTAATCCAAGGGTAAGCCAGGCGCATTTTTGGAAAAACAGTCGGGTTGATTTCTTTGATTGTCTCATGATTGCCGGATTATTTATGATAGTGCAATGTGGTTAAGTAATGGTAGCTAATTCTTCGGCAAGTTATAACTAATCAATTAGTTTGTCAACTAATAAATTGGTATTTAAACTAATTTTTTAGTTTACCTATTGCTTAAATGCATTGAAATTTAGTTTTAATTAGTTGATATTCAGATTATTGTGTGGGTTTTTGTAATTAGGTATACCTCTCACTTTTTTATTTCTTAAAGCAGTGGTCATAGTTTGATGTTGGTGTTCTTTTCTTGAAATGGCCCGCCCTGGAAGAGTTGGGTATAGTCATTTCCGGGGATCACAGCTGGTATTCGATTCTGGTCATGTAGGCTAATTTACAGATCGTGAACTCGGGTTTGGAAATCCTTGGGACATCTCTTAAATTATCTGCTCAAATCGCCTTTATCTATTTTAGAAACTCATTTAGTAATACACAGGTATTGAGAAAAAAGAACGTATGAAGAAATTTGAATACAAAATTGTAAGTGGAGTTATGAAAGGGATGGCCAAGATGAATCTTGATCATGAGGCAACTGAAGAGGTTTTGACTGGCTTAGGTTTAGTAGGTTGGGAATTGGTCAAGGCCTATACATACGGGAAAAGCTCGGGCCTAGCTGAGCACATCTTTATCTTGAAGCGCGAATTGGGGCCCGATCGGCCAGCAGGAGAGGATTCAGCCTTTGGTTTTGTCGAGTAGTGGAGCTAAAGATCATCTATCTTTAGCTCCACTAATATACCTTGTAGGTTAGGCCTCTACCGCGGCTGATTGCGGTAGGGTAGGCTCTTCTTCTTCCGGTTTGTGATTGATCAACAAGCGTAGTGACTGATCGTAGGTCAAATAGCTCCAAGCCCAATTGATGAAGACGAAAAGCCTATTCTTCACGCCTACGATGGCCATCAAATGCACAAATAACCACAGCACCCAGGCCAAAAAGCCTTGAAAGCTGAAGAACGGTAGATCGGCTACGGCTAGGTTTCTTCCCACAGTAGCTAATGAACCTTTATCACTGTAAGTAAAAGCTTTTTCTGGTTTTCCATGTTGCCAAGCCCGTAGGTTTTTGTGTAGTAAATTGGCTTGCTGGATGGCCACCTGCGCCACCTGCGGATGGCCCTTAGGATACTTCGGGGTTTCCATGTAAGCTAAGTCACCTATGGCAAATATATTGTCGAGGCCATGGATCCGGTTTTGGCGATCGACAATGAGTCGGCGTGCCCGGCCATAGGCTGAGTCTGGGATTCCTGCCACCTCATTTGCTTTTACACCTGCCGCCCAGATTACCGTCTTACTTTGCAACTGCTCACCCCCCTTCAAGCGAACGGTGGTTCCATCATACCCCTCTACCATGGCACCGGTCTGCACATTCACGCCTAGCTTTTCCAGATACGCTTTAGATTTTGCCGCCGCCGCCTCTGTATAGCCATTGAGCACCTTCGGCCCCGCCTCCAACAAACTCACCTCCATTTGACTAAAGTCCAATTCCGGATAATCCTTCGGTAGGATGACGTTCCGCATTTCCGCGATAGCGCCAGCTAATTCTACGCCTGTCGGCCCTCCTCCTACAACGACAATATTCAGCAGTGCTTGCATGTCGGCCACCTTAGACGTATTCAGGGCCTTTTCAAAGTGACTCAATATCGTGTTGCGCAGTTTCAAGGCCTCGGTCAAAGACTTCATAGGAACGGCGTTCTCCTCAATTTCTGTGTTGCCGAAGTAATTAGTAGTAGCTCCAATCGCTAGCACTAGATGGTCATAGGATAGCTTCCCAATATTCGTGAAAACCTCTTTTGAGTTGGCATCGATTCGCTCAACCATGGCCATCCGGAAATGCAATCCTTTTTGGTCTTGGAAAACTTTTCTCAATGGAAAAGAGATAGCACTCGGTTCCAAGCCGGCAGTAGCCACTTGGTAAAACAGAGGCTGGAACTGGTGGTAATTATTTTTATCAAAGAGGACGACTTGAAATTGGCTCTTCAAGAGTTTACGCGCCAATTTAAGACCGGCAAAACCACCCCCGACGATAACCACTCGCTGGCGGTCTGTATCAGGGATATTGGGAATCGTATTCATAGGCAGTTTTATATAGTAGTGATAATTGTTTTCAGGTCTATTTTCTACCACACGCCTCATCAGTAAAAACAGCTTTTGTAGTACTAGAGTTCTATGTAAACGCGTTGTTTATCACAGTGAATTTTAGTACCATATATAATGAGGCAGGATCGCTCAGGCTAGATGTTTTATGGGGAGTAAGAGAAATTGGGCGATATTTTTGCTGGCTAAAAATGCTGGCTAATTACTGCTCCGAACGTCTTGATTGTGGTCTGGACAAATTTCAGCTGCTTTCGGGGAGAGAAGCCTGCATGAAACTAGGAAGGTTAGACCTCAGATCAGATAAATAAATGTAAATTGGTTCTGGGTTTAAATTTTCAGCAAAAGTTTTGGAAAAGCGAAAAAAGTGTCTAAATTTGGTCGACCCGCAAATTGGTTGACCAATTACCAATGGACATCTGTTCAGAATAGTTAACGCCTATATCGAATGTTGAATAATTTTCAGGAAATCAAGATTGAGAATCCAGTTGATAAGATCATTGGCCAGATACGCGGCTTAATTAGTTCCGGACAGGTAAAGCCGGGCGACCGTTTGCCTCCTGAACGCAAATTGGCTGAAAAACTGGGGGTAAGCCGTACCCATGTTCGTGATGCAATCAAAAAGCTTGAATTTTATGGTATCCTGAGAACTTTACCACAGAGTGGTACTATTGTGGCAGGTATGGGCATTGCAGCCTTGGAGGGATTGATTACGGATGTACTACAACTGGAAGATAACGACTTTAACTCGCTGGTAGAGACGAGAGTTATTCTCGAGATGCATGCTGCTAAGTTGGCTGCTGAACGGCGATCAGATCAGGATATTGAGACCATCCAGAAAGCCCTGTTGGCTTATGAAAAGAAACTCAAGCAAGATGTACAAGCTGTAGAAGAGGATCTGATGTTCCACGTTAAGATCGCGGAGGCAAGTAAGAATAATGTCCTCAAATCATTGATGCTGGTCATTACTCCGGATATTGTGCATAGCTTTATCCGTCACGATGTTTGTAAAGACGAACGCCCGTTTAGAGCACTAGATGAGCATCAGGAGATTGTCCAACATATCATCAATCAAGAACCCGACTTGGCCGCCCAAGCGATGGGGGCTCACCTTAATGAAGTGAGTGCTTATGGACAAAGCCTAAAAAGCACTTAGGGGCACGGAATCGACCCTTTCACTTCAATATATCAAGGCATAGCCAAGCATTGTATGAACACATTTGAGGTTTCTTTCGAATAAACCTATCCACTAGCTCGCCATCCAAATTTAGGTAAGAGGAGAAAGTTCTTGTTTAGGCATCTATCGTCTTTCTTCTACCAATAGTATCTGTAGCGCTTGTTTCAAGAATCGTTCAAAGTATACTTGTTGTTCTTCCCGAAGCAGATCTTGGAGGGCTTTAAAATGGTCGTAGGTAACGGTCACCTTCTGCCCTTCCAGTGACTTTATCTGTTCCAGGAGAGCGATATTGTTAGTACTATCAGGAGCTTCTATTAGCGGGGAAAAGTATTGCTTCAGTTTAAAGCGTTCTTGCTCTCCCAGCGCCTTTAATTGCTTGCTATGCTCTGCAGCCAATTGTCTGAACGTGCTTTCCTGTTCTTGGTCCAACCGCAAGAGCCGCACAGCTTCCATTTCTAGGGCTCCTCCACCTGGTCTACCGCCTGGCCCTCCACCTCTGGGATGTGGCTTAGTAAGTAAGAAGAAACTCAGTACAGCTATATTTATGACCAATAGTGCCCAGGTGGCATATTTATAGAATTGTAGCTGGCTCATAGGTCATACAATTTAAAGTCAGAAACAAGAGTAGGCGTACTTTCCGAGCTATAGGTCGGTTGTTCGGCTGTGGTTTCTTGCGTCTGTAATTGCTGACCAATGGCCCAAAAATTAAATGCCAAAAATAAAAGGGATACCGCAGCAGCAGCTCGCCACTGAGAAAAGCTTACTACTTTTGCCTCTGTTTGAAATGCCTGCTGTTCAATTTTCGCAAATAGATGTTCGGGGGCTTCTGCAGAACGGATGCCCTTGAGACTGTTCAGTTTCTCGTCTATCCATTTTTCTTTATCCTGATTGTGATCCATATCCATATCGTTTCGTTTGCTTGATTCTTTCTTTAGATTCTGATTACGCCTTTTTCCTTCGCTTGATGTACAAATCTCCTAAACTTTTTCGCAAATTTCTCTTTCCTCTCTGTAGTAATGCCTCCACTGCTTTCAGAGAAGTGCTCATGATATCCGCCACCTGTTGCCTGGGTAGTCCTTCCACAAAACTCAAAATAAAGGCCGTCTGTTGTTGTTCCGGTAATTTCTTGATGGCCTTGAACAAGATCTTCGCATCTTCCTGACGCTCCAGCAAAATGCCAGGATGTTCGAAATCTATCTCCTCCTGGACAGGTTTCCCGAAGCTTAGAAAAGCGTATCGTTTTCTCTTCTTGAGTAGGTTGAGGGCAACATTTACGGTGATCCGATAGATCCACGTACTCACCTTAGCTTCTCCCTTGAATTGAGCAGCATTGCGAAACACTTTTACGAAAACATCCTGTGCCACCTCTTCGGCATCTTGCTCATTGTGGGTATACCCCAAAGCTACATTGTAGACTTTGTCCGAAAACAACTGATACAGTTGCCCGAATGCCTTCCGGTCTCCATTAGCAATGGATCGCATGAGATCATTGTGATCCTCCAATGTATTAGAATTGATAGTTTTTCAATGGTTTCCCTTTTCAACTAAGAATTGTAGCCCTGCTTTTTTACGCTTTTCTTAGCTCGTTCTTTCTTTAGATGCAGAATGCTCGCTAATTCTTGCGGTTTGGGTAAAAAAATAATCCCGGTGAAGAAATCTTCGACTACTGTGGCCCCATCTTACGTTTACAAAGCTACGCATACTGAAACATAAAACTACCAGTACCAGCTACATTCAACTTTAGGCGAGTCTGATTAGGGGGATACCCTAATCGGCATTATTGCGGATGTTTCTCTCCTACGGTAAGAAAGGCGCAACCATTGAGCTCTATCTCCCCTGCAACCATTTATCTATCCATTGAATATTCCCGTAATGTCTTTCCAATAGCTAGACAATACAGGTTCTTGCAGAAGTTTTGACTGAACCCGATCGAGTTCCTTTCGCATTCGCCAGCTAGCGTAAATTCCTGCCAATAGATTGCTGAAGCTGAGACCGGCAAATATTCCCAATACTCCCCAATGAGAACCGATCCAAGTAAGCGGTAGGGTAAAGAGGAAAGATCTGGCACAGCTAATTCCTAAGGCTTCTGATGGCCGTTCAAGGCCATTAAAGATGGATGAAGTTACTAGATAAAGACCGTATAAGATGTATGATAGACTTACAATGTAGAAGTACTGGCTGGTTTGCTGAATGATGCTTATATCATCGCTGAATAACTTT
>JAHQWA010000061.1 GCA_019634045.1 Saprospiraceae bacterium | reverse complement strand
GTATACGGGGGTGAATGCCGCCGTACTACCAGATGTTATTACTAAGGTCATTGCTTTTTCCACGCCTGTAGATCTAGCGTCTAGCGTCGGCTTACTGGACCAAAGGCAAAATGCCTTCTATCGCTACCGGTTTATGAGGAGTCTCAAGGCTAAGCTTACAGAAAAGGATAAGCAGTTTCCGGGGGTGATAGATGTCAGCAATTTTGAGCGAGTTCAGCAATGGACGGACTTTGATGAGTTCTTTTCTGCACCGATTAACGGGTATGAAAGTGCACAGGACTTTTACCATAAGGCTTCCGCTATTCATTACATGGGTGCCATCCGTATTCCTACCTTATTGGTGAATGCCAAAAATGATCCGATCCTAAGTCCCGAATGTTATCCCTCAAGTTTTTGCGAAAACCATCCTTTTATCTATCTTGAACAGCCCAAAGAAGGCGGGCATGTAGGCTTTAGTTTAGGCCGAAATGCTGATTCTTGGGCGGAGCTTCGGGCACTGGAGTTTGTTGGTGTTTCCTAGTGTCATCCTATTGGTCAAGAAATCCTACGTATGAAAATCCTGCACACAGCAGATTGGCACCTGGGCCAACGGTTTCTTTTTCAGGAACGAGCCGAGGAACATCAGATGGCTTTGGATTGGTTGTTGGAAACCATCCAGCAGCAGCAGATTGAAGTGCTCTTAGTAGCAGGAGATATTTTCGATATCAATAACCCACCTAATTACGCCAGGTCTCAATACTACACTTTTCTTACTCGATTAATGAACACCTCCTGTCGGCATGTGATAATAACAGGTGGAAACCATGATTCCCCCAGCATGCTGCACGCTCCGCGTCCTCTGCTGCAGGCCTTGAATATTCAGGTAATCGGGGCTGTCAGTGAGAATCGCCAAGATGATCTACTGCGGCTAAAAGATGCAGATGGCAACTTAGAGTTGGTGGTAGCTGCCGTGCCCTTTCTTAGGTACCGCGATCTCGATGTCAGTGTAGCAGGGGAGGGCGGCCACGAACGCGTAGCCCGGATTCAAGCAGGCTTGGTGCGACATTATGAGCAGATGGGGGCCTGGGCATCAGAATATGAGAACTCCGGTGTGCCCATTATCGCTACCGGACACCTTTACGCTACCGGAGCAGTAGCCTCTGACAAACAGGATAATATCTATATCGGCAATATCGAGAACATCAATGCCAAACATTTTCCTAAGAACTTTCACTACATAGCCTTGGGGCATATCCACCGACCGCAATCGGTTGGGGGTATTGATCATATTCGTTATGCTGGTTCACTGATCCCGCTAAGTTTTAGTGAAACGCAGGATACCAAATCGGTATTTATCTTGGAAACAGAAGGTGCAGTGATTAAGCAGATCAAGCCCCTTGAGTTACCTGTATTTAGAAGATTAAAGACCATTGCGGGTTCGCTACAAAAAGTGAAAGAAGATTTGAGAAGGTTTGCAGAAAAGGAGAGAGGCGGGCTTCGGCCGTGGGTGGAAGTCATTGTCGAAACGGATCAGGTGATTCCACAATTGGATCAAGAACTGAAGCAATTTGTAGCGGATATGAACTTGGACATATTAAAGGTCAAGTTAAAACGCAACTATCAACCTTTGGATCTACAATACCTTGATACTCCAGACCTAAGCGAACTGGATACTTTAGAGGTGTTTAGGCGCAAATGCGAGAGTTACGGAAGCCCACCAGAAGAAATGGAAGGCTTGATTCAGTCCTTCCGAGAACTCCAAGATTGGATGAAGGAAAAAGCGGAGGAAAGCTAATATGAGAATCTTACGACTAAGAATTCAAAACTTGAACTCTATCCGGGTCACAGAGCCGATCCTGATCGATTTTACCAGCAGCCCCTTGGAGGAGTCAGGAATATTTGCCATTACCGGAGATACGGGGGCAGGCAAGACTACTATACTAGATGCACTTACCTTGGCTTTATACGGGAAAATCCATCGTAACAAGGAAGTTAAAGAGGTGCTCTCCTACGGTACGGCATCCTGTTTGGCAGAGGTAGAATTTGAAACCTTGAAGGGGGTATATCGTGCCAAGTGGAGCATCTGGCGGGCCAATAAGAAAGTAGACGGAAAGCTGCAAGCACCGGTCAGAGAATTGGCACAGTGGAATCCCAAGGCTTCAGCCTTTGAAGCTAAGGCAGAGAAGATCCGAGAAGTGGATCAAATGGTGGAAAAAGTGTCTGGCCTGGATTACGATCGCTTCACCCGCTCGGTTCTCCTATCTCAAGGGGACTTCGCAGCTTTCTTAAAGGCTGATGCCAGAGATCGAAGTGACCTATTGGAACGGATTACCGGAACAGAAGCTTACTCCCAACTATCCATTGCTGCTTTTGAAAAGCATAAAGAGGAACAATTCCGGCTGTCCCAGCTAAAGACGGAGCGGGATGGATTGCAGCTCCTATCAGAAGAAGACTTGAAAGAGTTACAGGCAGAATTTGAGTCGCTGGAAAAGACCGCTTCCACTGCTAAAATAGCCATCGACGAAAAGCGACAGCTCATTCAACGATTACTTGAAAAACAAAGACTAGATAAGCAACTACAGGAGCTAACAGCACAGGAGCGTGCCATACAGCAGGAGGGTAAGGAACTTGAAGCCGTTTTTGATACCTTAGTTTGGCACGAGCGTGCGCAGGTGCATCAAGTAGCGCTGGGGGACTTAGCGCATCAAAGTGAACTGCTTCAGCAATATCAACAACAACAGGCTCAATTGACTACCGAGCTGGAGGAAATTACTGTAAAACGGGAAAAAATAGCCAAAGTGCAAGCCAAAGCTGAGCAGGAACTGCAGGAGAGCAAGTCCAAATACCCAGCGGAGAAAAAGAAAATAGAAGCGGTCAAGAAATTGGATCTACAGTTGTCAGAGCGTGCTGCCCATCTAGAAGCGCAGCAATTGGAACAGCAAGAAGCAGAGAAAGACCAGGCGAAAATTCGGACCGTATTAGATTCCACACAGCAGCAGATCACTGCGAATAGGGAAGAACTCCAGGAAAAACAAGATTGGCTAAGCAAGAACAATCGCTATGCTGGTTTGGGAGAAGATCTTCCCCTTATCGATTTGAAGAAGCAGCAATTGAGGACTTTTTTATTGGAGAAAAAGCAACTGGAAGGGACGGTGCAGGGCTTAAGCGAACAACGATCCATATTGCAACAAAAGCTGACAGCGCAAAATAAACGCTCTGCTGAAGTCCAAGTCCAATTAGAGGCCCTTGAAGCCAAGTTTGCGCAGCATAGTCCGGAACAGATTCCCAAGACCAGAGCAGAATTGCTGGAATTAATGCAACGAGATATCGAGGCATTAAACACACAACGTGAAAATCTCCAGCAACTTTTTCAATTAAACGAAGAGTACCAGCATTTGATAGAAGTGCTTGGATCCTATGAGCAGGAATTAGATAGTTTACGAGCCGAGGAGTTGAGTATTCATAAGCAGTTGATGTCTTCCTTGGAAGTGTTGGACCGAATGGGAAAGGACCTGGAATACAAACAGCATGTTTACGATCTTCAACAATTACACGCTAATTATGAGAAGGATCGGGCACTATTGGAAGATGGGGTGCCATGTCCATTATGCGGTTCTCTTCACCATCCTGCGGTAGAGCATCAGGTGGCCGAAAAATATGTGGATAAAGCCAAGGATGAATTGCAAGCTGCCAGAGAACGTCATGAGTTGGTGTATGGACAACACCGAAAGTTGTTGAAGCGCCAAGATGCCATTGAAATGCGGATTGAGCAGTTGGCAGGAAATGAATTGAAGACAACGAGCGGAGAGGTCGCTAAGCAATTTCAGCGTATCGTTAGCTATGAAGAAAAAATTGCGGCTGTAATTCCCCAAGTCGAAGAATCGGCCTACCAACTTACCAGAGCGTCTCTATTGAAACTAAAACTGCAGGAATCGACCGCTAGGGTCGAGCAATTGCGAACGGATCGTCAAGCCTTACTGGCCTTGCAATCAGAGATCGACAAGAAAGCCGAAGTTTTGAGTCAATTGCAGCAGGATCAGCAAGAATTAACACATGAATCTGCCTTGATTGTGCAGCAAACAGAAGCACAGCAAACTCGTTTGCAAGAAAACGAAGCACTATATGTCAGCACGGTGGAAGCCTTGAATACCCACTTGGCCACTTACCAACTCAAGTTTGAATTGGATACTGCTGCCGCTACCTTCTCCAAATTGCAGGATCAGCATCAAACCTACCAAAAATACGAAGCAGCTATTCAGCAACTCACGCAGGAAGAAGTGAAATTGTCTGCCCAATTGGAACAATTGCAGGAGCGACTTAAGGAGCGGGAAGGCCAAGTGGCGGATAAAGCAAAAGCAGTGGTAGTCCTGCAAACTGCTGTATCCGAAGTTAAGGCGGAACGTTTTGAATTGCTGGGAGACTTGGATCCACAAAGTGAGGAACACAAACTGGACCAGGCCTTGGAGACGCGTCAGAAAGCCCTGCATGATATTGAGCAAGAAAGTACCGCGCTAAAGGCTCGTCAAGAAAGCCTAGGAAAACAAGCGCAGCAACTAGGAACGCAGCTAGTAGATACCCAGCAAGCAGCGGAAGAACAGCGAACGCAACTGGAAGTAGCGGTCAAAAGTAGTGCCTTCGAGAGCTTAGCGGCATTGCAACAAGCTTTGCTTCCCGTGGAAGAGGTAGACAGGCTACAGACAGTCCGACAGGACTGGGAACGCCGGAAATTGACCGTTGGCCAGTCCTTGAAGGATACCAAGGCGGCTTTGCGTCCATTGGAACAATTACAACTTCCAGTATCAGCATTACCTGAACTGCAGGAGGCCTTGACAACGGAAGAGACTAGCTATCAGGATTTGCAGCAACAGATTGGGGCTTTGCGTGAGCGCCTACAACGGCATCAGGAACAGGAAAGCAAGGTAGGTAAGCTGCTAAAATCGATCGAAGGTCAAGAAAAAGAGTTGTTGCGTTGGGCCAAGCTTAACGACCTCATCGGACAAGCAGATGGAAAGAAGTTCCGCATTTTCGCCCAGGGGCTAACCCTCAATAAATTAGTATTCTTAGCGAACCAACACCTGAAGCAGCTCAATGGCCGCTATCTGATACAGAAGAGTAGTGATCAAGATCTGGAGTTAATTATTGTAGATACCTTCCAGGCAGATAATACGCGCTCCATGAACACCTTATCGGGGGGGGAGAGTTTTTTGGTTAGCCTTGCGCTGGCTTTAGCGCTTTCCGATCTTGCCGGGAAACACGCTCAGATTCAATCCCTCTTTATTGATGAAGGCTTTGGGACTTTGGATGAAAACAGTTTAGATCTGGCCATTACCACTTTGGAGAATTTGCAAGCCAACGGAAAGACTATTGGCGTAATCTCGCACGTTCAAGCTTTAAAGGAACGCATCTCTACGCAAATAAAATTGGTGAAAAAGGGTAGTGGGTTTAGTGATTTGCAGGTTACTGCTGAAGGGTAGGGTAGTGGAATTGTTAATTCGCGGTTCCAACTGCGCGATCATCCATTGGAGACCTTTGTGTCGAATATCCGCTGGACCTAATCGAAATAATGATAGAAGATATCAACAATTTGCTGTAATTTAGGGTATACTTATGTGAGCATAGTATCATATGAATAAGTTCGGTTTTCCACGCTTCTTTTGATGATTCTCAATTTTTCTCCCTTGTTATTGATATGATGGGATTAAAGTACCCTATTTCATCAAAAAATAGATACTTTTATTGCTCGACAGAACTCCATAGTTTGATACATCAGATGTAATAACTAGGATAGTTCCTGTACCAAGCTAGGATCGTTGTGACGATCCGGTAGAAATATAAACATTAGACAAACATGCAGAAGAATCTCAAAGCATTATTTGGTGAGCATCACGGACTGGATGGAAAGAGTGTAGATTTTTTAACCACCGCATTAGCAAAAAATAACCTCCCCGGCTTCGATTATCTGGAATTCAAACAATCCTTAGGCGCCTTAGCCGATCTCAGCATGGATGAGCAAACCGCCATCAAATCGGCTTTTGCCACGGCGGCTACCCTCGGCCTCACCAAGGAGAAACTAATCAAAACAGCCGAACATTATAAGAAGATCTTAAATACGGAGAAGGCACAGTTTGACGCGGCCTTGCAAAAGCAAATACAACAGAAAGTAGCTTCTAAGCAGACCGAAGTGCAAAAACTAAAGTCGCAGGTAGAGGATTACAAGAAGAAGATTAAGCAGTTGGAAGAGAAGATATTGAGTTCACAAAGAATCATCGATAGTGCTGACGAAACCATCCGGGCGGCTAAGGATAAAATTGATGGTACTCGTGATAATTTCGAAACAGCCCTCCAAAGCATTAATAACCAGATTAACAAGGATATTGAAAATATTCAAAACTTCCTTTAAATTAAGGCTGTATTGTGAGGTAGGTCATTAGTGGAAGAAAAGTCTTACTCCCAATTTTTTCAACAAAGAAAACTCAACCTATGTCTGATATCGTGCAATTTCAAAACCCTGATGCCAAGCCTAAGGGATTCTGGAAACGACCAGAAGGTATTACAGGCTTACTATTTATGGCTGCCTTGCTATTAGGAGGTGGTTATTTGATCTTTGCTAACCTTGCTGCGATTATTGCACTATTGCAGAATACCATCTATTTGGCGATTCTGCTGGGCGTATTGGCCATGATCGTTTATATGGTGTTGGATCCCAAGATGCGCAACCTGGTTTGGTATATGTACAAAAGCGTGATGCGTTGGATCACTGGTATGTTTGTACAGATTGACCCCATCGGTATCCTGAAGAATTATGTAGAAGACCTACAGGATAATCTCGGGAAGATGCGTAAGCAGATTGGTGCCCTAAAAGGACAAATGCGGAAGATTCAGGGCCTGATGGAGAAAAATAGCAAAGAGATTAATAATAATCTTAAGTTGGCTCAGGCTGCCCGCGACAAAGGTAAAGAACAGCAGATGATCTTGTCCTCTCGTAAAGCGGCACGCTTAAAGGAGAGTAATCAGAAATATAAAGCCCTCTATCAAAAGATGGAGATTCTGTATCGCATACTGAATAAGATGCATCAGAATTCTGAGATTCTGTTAGAGGATACGAAGGATCAAGTCGCCTTGAAAGAGCAGGAGAGAAAGGCGATTCGCGCTTCTCACTCCGCTATGAAGTCAGCCATGACCGTTATCTCTGGTGATCCAGATAAGAGAGCCATGTTTGATATGGCTATGGAAGCTGTGGCAGATGATGTGGCTAATAAGGTAGGGGAGATGGAGCGTTTTATGGAGATGTCCTCTAGTTTTATGGACTCCGTAGATCTTCAGAATGGTATTTTTGAAGAGGAAGGATTGAAGATGTTAGAGCAGTGGGAGGAGAAGAGTACCTTGATGTTGATGGGGGAAAGTGGTGTTTCTGGCGACACCTTGGATTTGGATTCCCGTACTTCTCAACCTGAGGTCAGAACGAATAAATCAGGTGGTAGTAGCCAAGGAAGCTACGATAACTTGTTTGATTAGAAACTGAAAATGCTTATTTGAAATATTCACATAAGCTGGATAATAAAAAAGCGGAGGGCCTTTGGCTCCCCGCTTTTTTGTTTTG
>JAHQWA010000060.1 GCA_019634045.1 Saprospiraceae bacterium | reverse complement strand
CTCAGTGTTCGGCCCGAATGGAAGTTTGGCGTTGAAGGTTTAAAGATGTACATTTTTCATCTTTAAACCTTCAACTCCCTCAATCCCTACTCTAATTTCAGCGGCTTGCGCTCCTTGAACAAGGAAAACTGCACCGCTTCTACTTCTTTCTGATATTCGGCGAAGTCTTTTTCAAAGAAGGCGTTCAATTTTTCTAACGCGGCTTTGGTTTCTCGTCTAGCCTTTTCTAAGGTCAATTTGGCCATTTGACTAGCTTCTCCCTCCACATCTGATAGATATCTGCGGACACCGCGCAAGGCCCCTGTGACATTATCACTAGATCGCTGGATACCTTTTAAGCCGCTAGGCGTCATGTACAATTTCTCTAAGGCCTTGATACTATCCTGCATTGCTTTGCCTGACTTGGCAATGGCTTTCTTAATGGTATCTGGTGCGTTGACTAAGGCATCGTTTACACGCTTGATGGTTTTGCTAGCTTCTTGTAGCTGCTTAAAACCTGCGGTAGCTCGTTCCACAATTCCTTCATAATCTGCGGCCATCTCTTCGCGAGTTTGTAGATCTGACATTTTAACAGTGCGGCGAGGATCGGGATGGACGGTAACCATCGTAGAATCCTGGTCTTCTCCGTAGCTCACTACGACTTTGTAAACACCGGGAAGGACAGAACCGCCCGATGGTGGATCGGAATTTGGACGACGATTATTTCTTGAAGGAAAAGCAACGCCGTTTCTATTCAAGGGCCAAACCAATCGGTTCATGCCCGGTTTAAGATCACGGCTGAAGTGGCGGACGGTATCTCCTTTGCTACTCATGACCACAAATTTTGCCTTTTTCTTACCCCCTCCTTTCTTGGCTCCCTTCTTTGGGCCATCAGCAGAGGGTTCCCCTGCTTTTTCAGATTTCTTCTTTGCTGCTTTAGCTTTTTTATCTTCTTTTTTTACCCAAAGGGTCATCATGGCCCCCGTAGTTCGGTTACCTCCTCTAAATTCAGCATCAGCTGCAAAGCGAATACCTTGGTAACTTCGGTAATTGGCTAAGTAGGCATCTGGTGCGTCAAACAGCGCAAAATCCTGTTCGAGTACCGCTCCTTTTGTTTGGGCAATTTCGCGGATGGGCCGAAGGTCATCTAAGATCCAAACTGCTCGTCCAAAAGTCCCGATGATCAAATCGTGTTCGCGTGGATGTATTTTCAGATCGCGGGTACTCACGGAAGGAAAATCGTGGTTCCATTTGTTCCAATTGTCTCCGCCATCAATGGTAAAGTATAGCCCAAAGTCAGTACCTAACCACAGTAGATTGGGCGCTATAGGGTCTTGTACGATGGAGAGCGCATGCCCACTAACTTTATCTTCATCTGCTATACGCTTAAAGCTTTTGCCAAAATCCTTGGTGTGAAAAGCCATAGGCTGCCAATCGTTGCGACGATAATCATTGACAATGATGAAAGCCTCTCCTTCATTCTTTTGAGATAGTTCAATGTATGGGATCCAACTGCCGGCTTTTACACCTGGAAGTTTATCCGATAGATTGGTCCAGGATTTACCTCCGTCCTGCGTCAATTGCAAGTTTCCATCATCCGTTCCTACCCAGATCACATCTTTGTCCAGCGGACTAGGCGCTATGGCAAGAATAGTCGTATGATTTTCAGCTCCTGTTGCATCTATGGTTAAGCCACCACTTATATGTTGCTTTTGCTTGCTGGTGTCATTAGTCGTAAGGTCTGGAGAAAGAACGGTCCAATTTTCTCCACAGTCATCGCTGTAGTGTACAAATTGGCTACCGAAGTACACTCCACAGTTATCAAAGGGATCTTGCGCAATCGCGGCATTCCAGTGAAAGCGTAGCTTCACATCATCGGGGTGCACTGGCTTAATAAAGCGTGATTCTCCGGTTTCGCGATCTACCAAACCTACATTACCCTGCTGTGACTGGGCATATACATAGCGACTATTATCTGGTTTGAACATCAAATCAAAGCCATCACCAAAGAAAACTTCTTGCCAATCCGAATTGGTGATTCCGCCAGATTTCCAAACCGAACTCGGGCCGACCCAAGTCCCGTTATCTTGCATACCTCCTCCTACATTGTAAGGGATCTCCATGTCGTAATTGATGTGATACAATTGAGCCAGCGGCAAATTGGTCACAAAACGCCAGTTTTTACCGCCATCGCGAGAAATATTCAAACCGCCATCATTTCCTTCCATCAGCAGGTTTGGATTCTCTGGATGAATCCACATCGCATGATGATCAGGGTGTACGCCGTAGTAAGGTAGTATGGTTCGGAATGTCTTACCGCCATCTTCACTCATATCCACTAGAGAGTGGAGATTGTAAATGCGATTTTCATTTTGAGGATCCACGAATATATCAGCATAGTAAAAAGGACGTCCACCAATATTCTTCTTGCTCACCAAGGACCACTTTTTGCCGCCATCCGTAGATTTATAAAAGCCATTTTCTTTGGCTTCTACCAAAGCGTAAATAATATTAGGCTTAGATGGAGCAAGGGCTAAACCAATACGGCCTAGATTTCCTTTAGGCAAGCCATCTTCATCCGTACGGCGTTCCCAGTTTTCACCACCGTCGTACGTCACATATAGGCCTGAGCCTTTTCCACCTGAATTAAACGTCCAAGGTTTCCGACCATACTCCCACATCGCAGCAATCAGCTTATTGGGATTGGTAGGATCAACGATCAAATCCGCACAACCCGTTTCATCATTTACATACAACACTTTTTCCCAGGTCTCGCCGCCATCTGTGGTGCGGTAGATTCCTCTTTCTTCATTGGGTCCCCACGCGGAACCTTGAGCACCTACGTAAACCACCTTGGGGTCGTCATTATGGATGATGATTCGGTGGATGGTCTTGGTTTTCTCCAATCCCATCAATTTCCAGGTTTTACCTCCGTCAATACTTTTGTAAACACCAGCTCCACTATTCATGGAGTTACGAGGATTTCCTTCGCCAGTACCTACCCAGATTTCGCTTGGGTTATTCTGATTTATAGTAACGGAGCCAATAGACTGGACCGCTTCTTTATCGAAGATGGGTTTCCAACTGATTCCTCCATTATCAGAGTGCCATACCCCACCTGAGGCGGTGCCGATATAGATAACGTCAGGATTAGCCACAATGGCATCGATACTGGTTACGCGGCCACTCATACCTGCTGGCCCGATGTTACGGGTCTTAATCCCTTCCAGTAGCTCTACATCAACTTTTTGTGCAATGGCGGAAAATGCCGTGGCAAGCACCACGATTAAGAATAGTGTTAGCTTTTGTTGCATACTAGTTCAACGATTTTGTGATTCATTTCTCAAATCCGTCCGTCGGTCAATGGTCAATAGTTGCTGGCCCAGGGTAGTCGTAATGATGTAGTTCAACTACTAGACGACAGGACCTGAGGGACAGTGCCCAAATAATCAGTGCTTCGACGAGGATGGATCTAGCCTTAAAATTACCGATCGAACTAGGTTTAGCAAAAAATATACTGCTTGTTTTCCTCGAGGAATTTTATCGATCATTTGAGCAGAGGGCAAAAAAAAGACCGGAAGCACTGCTCCGGCCTATAAACACCTAGTAATATGATTGCTACTACACTGCATTTATTAATACCGAAAAACAGAAAATGTGGCAGTTTTAGAAGAAATTTCTTTCTTCGGTGTAACATCTTACAATTTGGGGGAATAAATAGAAGACGGTGGGAATTTTGTTTAAATTAGCTAGACAACACCAAAGGTTTAGCTAAAAAGTGAACGATACCCCCATTGATCCAAAACTACTGCAACTGCTACAAAAGGGCGAATTTGACTTTGCCAAGCAAAGGCTGTACCAAAACCACTTTTCCAATTGGTGCCAGGACATTCAGTCCACTTTTCCTTTTTTTCGAAAAAGTGAAATTGAAAATTGCTGGCATAAGGTCTTTTCCAGGTTTAAAAAACAATTACTGGAGCAGTCCTTAAAATTGACTGAAACCAAGGTCATTGGAATCACGGATTCGCTACCCGTTCACCTTAGTAACATGGTTAAACGACAAATTGGAAAACACTACAAGAAAGTCTCGGAATCTAGTGAAGATTACCGTGTAATCTATGCCATCCAAGAGCATCAGGATACCTACATGACGGAAATCTATCACCACTTCAGAGCGTTGTTTTTGGGCTATGCTAAACGGCATTACCCCAATATGCGACAAGAGGTCATCCAGGATATCTTCCAGGATGCCTTGATTGTTATTATTGAATACGTCAAAAAAGAGAGATTACGATTAGTAGAAACCGAAGAAGGTAGTATCATTGTAGGCTTAAATAGTGATACCACATTAAGAACCTTATTAATCGGCATTGGCCGCCGCATGCTAGCGAAGGCTTCTAATAAAAAGAAGGAATCTTTGTTAGATCCTAGTGATTTCCTGGAACCACAGTACGAGGAAGAAGTGGATGAAGAGGAAGTGGACCGGGAAGAAATGGCCAATGCTATACTAAAGGTTATCAGAAACATTAAATTTGAAGAAAAGCAGCTATTATTTTATAAGTATTGGCTAACAATGAGCGCGGAAGAAATTAAGGTTTTGATGAAAGCAGAAACGGCTGTGGCCATCCGAACAAGGCTGTCGCGTTTAAGAGCCAGAATTAGGAATCTCATCAAGAGATAATAAATGAGGTTGGCTTCTCTGATGCCTTTCTTATGTTTTATCGCTACGTCAAGCGATTGAACACCTAAAACACTCCGAAAACCAAAACGATCCTGTCGGTTCTAGACGGGATGCATCCAGTATTCTGATTGGCTACGCTGGCAACCGCAGCGTTTGTCTGTGTGCAATTGTTTTGCCATCACCAACGTCTATTACATGAAACCACTTGACGAACAGCAACAAAAGTTAATCGACAAATACCTGGAAGGAAGACTCTCCGATGATGATCAACAAGACTTTCAGCAACAAATCCAACAGGAAGATTTCGCGGCTGAAGTTCAGTTTCAGGAGAGCTTGCAGGGTGCCGTGCAAAAGCTTGCGAAGGAAGAACATCCCTTGAAGAAACGCTTTCAAGGGGAGGAAAAAAAAATAAAGGATGGAACCGCTGGCGCCTCTCCTAAGCTACCACACTTTACCTCTAAGCAGGAACGCCCGAGGCCGATTCGACAATATATGAATATGGCTGCGGGGCTGGCCATTTTAGCTTTCATCATTTATCAACTGGTTCCTTTCTTGTTCCCCTCCACCGTAGAAACTGAATTTCCGATTGCTGCCATTAAATCCCTAGAACGCCCACCTCAAATAACGCAGATCATTAAGAGCGACCAAAATCAGGCCCTGGAGTCCATGGCTATTGATTGTATTACCTTATTCAAGGCCGAAAATCAATACCCAGCTGCTCTTAGCTGCTTCCAAAGTCTCAACGAGCAATACACAACACCTGAAATACGCTATTATATCGCCCATTCCTTCTTCCATCTTGGACAATACGAATCCGCTGTCCCCATCTATGATGAACTACTACAATCCTCTGATATTAAAGATGATCAAATCCATGACCAGATTCGCTTGAATCGCCTATTGTCCCTGGTACTCCTAAAAGAGGCAGGCTATCAAGAAGAACTGGACGAGATCATGCAGGATAATTCGTTTAAATATCTACGGGAAGCCCAGAAGCTTCAGGAAATGCTAAAAGGGTAAGCCGCTTTTGGTTAATTAAACTTCCGAAGTTTTCAAAAACTTCGGAAGTTTAATTAACCAAAAGGCTAGCAGCGCCATAAGGCCGACAATCCACCAACTCCCAATCGACCCCGCCTCCACTTCCGACATCTGCCCGATCGGAACAAAGGCGGACCAATAGAAGGGATGGCTGAAGTCACTATTGTCCATCAATCCTGCTCTCGCTTTTTGCAAGGCTTCATCCTTAGCCGCGCCTGCATTGAGTTCGGCGTAGAAATCTTTCATGATGAGGAGCGAAGGGTCCTCCCCGATCACCCAGAATGTACTCAATACACTTTTGACACCCGCCGCGGAAAAGCCTCGCGCAAAGCTCATGATGCCTTCTCCCCGCCGCAAGCGCCCCTTATTGGTTTCACAGGCGCTAAGCACGACTAAATCCGCCTTAATGGACCTGGCGTACAAGTCGCTAGCAT
>JAHQWA010000059.1 GCA_019634045.1 Saprospiraceae bacterium | reverse complement strand
GTTCTTCAGGATCTGCCAATACATCTGAGCGTTTATTTGATTTGCTGGGAGGAACGGCCTTTGATAGCCAAGGAAATCTCTATGTAGCGCATACCACAGGCAGACAAATTTTGAAAATTGATCCGGCAGGGATGGTTGAGTCACTGAATCACACCGGGGTAAAACTCGTACGCCCAGACGGGATTTATATCAATGCAAAAGATGAAATATTTGTGGCGGATCGTCAAACGGGGGGTATCGTAAAGATTTTGCCTAATGGTGAATCTTCAGTGGTGGCTACCACCCAATCAGGTGTCCGCGGCCTTACGGGCGATGAAGCAGGTAACCTCTATGCGAGTATCAATCGGGAGGAGGGTTTAATATTTAAAATTACACCCGACGGCCAATCTGAACAATTTGCGCAAATTCCCACTTTTGTACCACCCGATTATGTCCCTCGCTTTGCAATGTGGGTGGGCTATCTTACCTACCATCAGGGCGATGTATACGTTGCCGGGGTGTCTACTCACAGGATTTATAAAATTAATGACACGGGTGAAGTTACTGTCTTTGCAGGATCAGGGACTAAATTACTGCCTGAAGGAGATGCGCTAACCGCGCCTTTCAACCGTCCAATGGGACTTGCATTTTCACCTGATGGCACAAGATTATTCGTCAGTGGTTGCCTCGATGTAACGCCCCAACATGTGCAAGCTTCTAGGCCATCGAGGGTGTATCAGATTGAACTAAATTGATCCACCAAGTTGTTGGGATTCAGCCGAATGCGAGACTGAACCTCCAGGAGTGCTCAAATATTAACCTTCTCCGGAGATATAAATGGATCTAAAAGAAAGTAAAAGTCTTTCATTCTCGCTAACTTACTCGTCAGTTAGTAACAATAAGCATAATTTAAGGCGAGTATGAAAAACATTCAGGGTAATCAGTACGTGCATTTTCTCCTACCACTATTCTGCCTTTGGCTGGGCAGCTGTACGGAGCAAGTATCAACAGATGAAGCTTCGAGCGTAACCAGCGAGGTCGAGACCACCCCAGTTGATCCGAAAGGGAAGGTGCTCATGGCTATTTTTTCGCATCCCGATGATGAATCTACAGTAGCGCCGATCTTGTCGAAATATGTGCGTGAAGGGGCCAGAGTAGTCTTGGTGATCGCGACAGATGGGCGTTTAGGTACAAATGATTTTTCGGGGCTGGAAGCTGGAGATGGATTGGTTGAAATTAGGAAAGAAGAACTAAAGTGCTCGGCTGAAAAACTTGGGGTAGAGCTCATCCAGCTCGATTATCACGATCAATTGAAAGCGGCAGAAGGCTATGATGGTCATATCCCACATGTACGAGCATTGATCAAGGAAGTGCATCAGTTGGTTACCGATATTCAACCAGATGTGCTGATAACCTGGGGCCCAGATGGGGGCTCCAATCATATGGATCATCGTTTGGTTGGCGCTACGGTGACCAATGTCTTCCTCAGCAAAATCTGGGATAAACCCACCGCTTTGTTTTACTACGGAGCTCCATCCAATCTGATCGACAACGAAGAATCAAAAATATTGAGGGGGGTAGACCCCAAATATCTGATGACTCAAATCCCATACGAAGATAGCGATTTTGAGGCTGCGGTAGTTTCCTTAGCTTGTCATAAGAGTCAATTCCAGATGGAAAATTTACGAGAACGAATGGAACAGCGATACCGGTCTAGAAAGGTATATTTGCGGAAATTTGTGGCACCAACAACTTTATCTGAAAGCCTTTTTGACTGACTGGAGTTCACTTGAAATAGGTTCAAGTTGCGTTTTCATTGCTGAAAATGTCAGTTTTAGACGCTCTCGAATCTTTTTAAACGCGTTCGTACATAAGCTCGTATCTACCTGATATAGAAGGATGCCACCCCCGTATGTGTGCTCAAAAAGTGGCGGTCAAATCTAAGGTCAATTATGATAACAATGCATATCGTTATATCTTCGACATTGAAAGTACTCTAGATTGTTTTTGAAACAAGTAGGCTATTCTATTTCGGCTATGACTCATGCATGCAAAATACTCCTCGCGATTATTTGGTGGCTTTGTATACCAGGCCAGGTCTTTGTAATAGCCCAAAGTTTTACACCCTCCTTTCGGTTTAAATCCATCACCGTAAATGAAAAGCTATCGCATAGTGATGTTACCTGCATTATACAAGATAATACGGGATACATTTGGGTAGGGACCAATAATGGCCTAAATCGCTTCGATGGATATGATCTTGAGACCTTTAAGTATGACCTTGAGACGCCTCATTCATTGCCGGGTAATCGGATCAAGGCCATGGAATTGGATCATCTCGGCCATATTTGGATTTCCATAGAAAATAAAGGTGTCTTTCGCTTCCACCCCAAGGAGATGCTTTATAAGATGATTGATATTCCGTACCCGACGATCAAGGTCACAGATATCCAGCAAGGGCCGGGAAATGATATTTGGCTTCAGAAGGAAGGCGTGGGATTGATCCGGGTTTTACTGCAGGAAAATGGTACGGCCACGCAATTCATTCCTTATCCTTCGAGCTTAATTACGGGCCAGGAAGATGGAAGCCAAGTACTCCATATGCACGCTAATGAGGAAAGCGTGTATCTAGTTACTCGCAAATCTGACTTGTGGACTTTTGATATCCGACAGGAACGCTTTCACAAAGTTATCGAGCGGGATCAATTTTCACTTGATGCTGAGGAAAGACTTCGCTGTGTATATGAAAAAGATAACATCCTTTGGTTCGGTTCAAACCAAGGGCGGTTAATGAGTCTGGAAAAAGAAGCAGGAGGCTCAATCAGACATCGCATTCAATTGAAGGAGCATTTTCCCAATGATTACGATCGTCAATATGCGATTACCAAAATACTAGAGGATAGTAATGATCGCTTGTGGCTCGGAACCAATGCAGGCCTATACCTCCTCGGGGCTGAAGACGGTTTGAAATCAGTGTTTCAATATAAATATTCTCATGAGCTTGGTTCTAGTATTAGTAGCAATCAAGTTAGAGATTTGTGTGAGGACCGCTTCGGAATATTGTGGATTGGAACAGATGGCGGCGGATTAGATTATACCAATTTGCGCCGCAAGGCTTTTGGGCAGATTCCATTGCCCACTTCAGAGCCTTTGTCCGAAAATAATGTAGTGACTGCCATCTACAAAAATAGGTCCAATAAGGTTTGGATTGGCACCCGATCCGGTTTGTATATCTATAACTTGGTCATCCAGCAATACGAAATGAATCAAGATGGACAGATTGATTTCTTAAACTTGAATACCGTCTTTTTGTATGAAGATCCGCAGGGCATAATTTGGATTGGCACCGGCAGCGATGGTTTGTATTGGGCAATAGAAAAGGATGGTCAAATCGAAATTCAACGGTGGCGAGACCAGAATGGGGAGCGGCCAGCTGATATGGTTAAAACCATGCAAATTGCGGAAGATAAGCAGGGTAGACTTTGGGTGAGTACCTATCTCGAAGGCCTCTTTATCATTGATGCTCTGCGAGAGCGAGTTGAAAGACTACAATATGATGCTATAAACCCTAACTCACTTTCCAGTAATAAACTGACCGATGTCTATTGCGATCCATTGGATGGCAGCATTTGGGTCTCCACGCGTGATCAGGGTGTCAATCATATTTCAAATGTGGCTGAAGATAATTGGCAAATACAACACTATGCTTACGATGCTCAAAGCGGCACCAGTATTAGTAGTAATCATTGCTGGCAAATTCTGCGCAGCAATACAGGTGATTTATGGATTGCTACCCTGGGAGGAGGGATAAATAAGGCTTATAAAGATGAGACAGGCGAATACAAATTCCAACGATATACCATCAAAGATGGACTATTGGATAATGATATTGAATGCTTTGAAGAAGATGCCGACGGACAGCTTTGGTTGGCTGGTGTAGGGCTGACCAAGTTGTACCCCAATACGGGAGAAGTTGAGCAATATGACTATCAGGATGGCCTGCAAAGCAATTCCTTTAAAACTGGTGCTAACTTTAAAGACGAACAAGGGGTATTGTACTTTGGCGGTATTAAGGGGGTTAATTACTTTCGCCCAGGCTTAATCCAGTCAGACACTATCCTACCAGTGGTCCAGTTGACAGGGTTAAGCATCAATGATCAGAAAGTTGATATTGGTACCGAATTACACGGACGGGTATTGCTGGAGCATCACTTGAGTGATACCCAAAGGATTTCCCTAAAAGCTAATGAGAACAATTGTTCGATCAATTTTGTGGGACTACAATTTGCGGCTCCGGAAAAAAATCAATACCAATATCAACTTGAAGGACTTAATGACAACTGGATTTCTACCCAGTACCCTAACTTAAGTGCCAGATACTACAATATCCCTCCCGGAGACTACCTTTTCAAGATTCGAGCTTCCAATGGAGATGGGGTTTGGAATAGAGCCGTGACGAGCCTTGCCATTCATATTGCTAACCCTTGGTATAAAACCATCTGGGCATACTTGTCTTATGTACTAATATCGGTTTTAGCACTGGTGCTTTTTAATCAAAATACCATTCGTCAAACTCGACTGAAAAATGACCTGGTTTTAGCCGAGAAAGACCGAGAATTAAATCAAACGAAGCTTCATTTTTTTACACAAATCTCGCATGAACTTCGCACCCCGCTAACGCTGATTAAGATTCCACTAGATGATTTGCTGTTGCGGTCTGATTTAAAAAGACATACACAAGAAAAGCTGGCGGTCATTCAAAGTAGTGTGGGACGCTTATTAGGACTAGTGAATCAATTATTGGAATTCCGCAAAATGGAAACGGGGAATGTGCAATTGCAGGCAGCAACGGGCAACTTCGTTAAATTTGCTCGGGAGGTATTCCTGATCTTTAGTCAAAGTGCTTCAGACAAGGGAATCCACTTCGATTTTGATTGCCCCGTAGATAACCTACAACTTTGTTTCGACCGGGACAAAATGGAGATCGTGTTAATGAACCTATTACACAATGCCTACAAGTATACGCCGGAAGAAGGAATGATTCACATTCGGATTAGCTATCAAGGCTCTGATCAAGCGGTAGGGCAATATGACAGTGGAAAGTTGGTCAATAATTTTCTTCAATTGGAGGTTATTGATAATGGTCCTGGACTGGGGAAAGCGGAAAGAGAAAAAATCTTCATGCCCTATTACCAGGTGTCGGGATCAGATGCCAATCAGGCAAATACACTCGCAGGTACGGGCATAGGACTTTCTCTGGTTAAGAGTATCACGACACTTCACGAAGGTACAGTAGTGGTTGAAAGTCAATTGGGGGTAGGGGCGACATTCAGGGTTTGTCTTCCCT
>JAHQWA010000058.1 GCA_019634045.1 Saprospiraceae bacterium | reverse complement strand
CATTTCCAACCATTCCTTGCGTTGTTCAAGCTGATTGTACAGCATCGCAAAGGTCCAGCATTGCCTTGCCTGAAGCCAGATGAATTTGTCCTGGTCGTACACCTTTCCGTCCGCCAGTAAGCAGGTATAAAACCCTCCTTCTTCAGCTCGACTATGCTGCATCCAGAATGGGATTACCTTATCGAGTAGGGCCCTGCGGTACTTTTCCGCATAATCAGCATAGGTTTTCTTATTCATTAATCTTTTGTAGTTGTTCCATATAACGATTGAAGAGATGCTGCGCCTGCGGGTAGGCCGATTGGGGACTCATGAAGTGAGAAAATTCAAAAGTAATGGCTTTATCCAGGCCAGCTTTACGTGCTGCTTCCAGTTTCAATAAAAGCTTCTCAAACTTGATGGGTAGAAACTTGATGGGCATGTCGCGGTCGAAAGACTCAGCGTTCGTCCAACACTGCATGCCAAAGGTATCAGCCAACTGTTTGTTGATACTAAAGTACTGGGCCAACTCATGATAGTCAACATGTCCATCCTGGAAAGCTACGATATCAACTGCGGATTGAATCCCGGAGAAGATCTCCTTCCAGTCTTTCTCATGTTGCTCAATACTGATCGTCTCCGCTTTGGTCAAAGAAGACTGGCTGGATAACAGGGCCTTATTGCCATCTATATAAGGTGAGATTAAGGTGGGGAGATTACCAGATAAGTCTTTGCAATGCCTGCCAAGTTGGGCATAAAGATCAATGATAGCTCCGGTCTTTCTACTCACCTCTTGACATAAATACCATCCTTGAAAGGCGGGGTACGCTCCGTACTTGGCCCAAACCTCATCAATGACCCGTAGGTTGATATCGACCTCTTTTTCAAAATCCCCTTCTTCCCACCAGTATTTGCCAGAGTCGTAGAGGCCAAAGTAAAATTGTAGCTCATGCTTTTCAGCCAACTCCAAGAATAGCGCTACTAGGTCAATGGGAGGTAAATACGCTCCTTCTCGTTCCATTAAGACTTCAGAAGGATAGGTGATCCATCGCTTATGGCCACAACGGATCAGAATCACCGTATCAATGCCCATTTTTTTCATGCTGGCAAAGTCCTGATCCCATTCCTTCCTCCCCCAGTTTTGATGAGGAATATCATGACTTATCTCATCTAGAAAGGTCCCGCTAATGGGTAACATAGGCTAAGCTTCTAATTTATCGTACCAGTAAATCTTCAATAAATAAGTTGTAACGGCAAAAATCGCCAGGCAGAGCAAGAAGGCTCCGGTATTTCGAATCAAAAGATATACGGGCATCACTACCAAACACATCTGCCATACAATTCCGACCAATACATTAAAGCAATCCCTGCGAAAATCTTGATTAGGTACAAAGTCCGGATCATCCGCTTGTATTTTCTTAATTATCGGATTCCAAAATCCCCATGGTCTGGTATTACGGTAAAAGTTTTTCAATACTTCCTCCTCATCGGGAGGGGTCAAAAAGGTACCTAGAATACAGCCTAGGAAAGACACCCCTAAAATAATGGGGAAAAGGTAGATATCAATTACATCCGGCATTAGCTGTGGGACGAAGGTAGAAGCCAACAAGCCGCCCAGCATACCAAAGAAATAACCATATCCGTTGAATCGCCACCAAATCCACTTCAATACATTGGCAGCTGCATAACCTCCGTATAAGGCCGAGGTAATCCATAAAGTAAGTCCGTTGATCGAATCCGCAAAAAAGCCAGCAATGATCCCTATGATGACAAGTACCAGGGAAGATAAATAGCTAAATCGTACATAGGTTTTTTGTGGGGCATCCGGGCGAATGTACTTCTTGTAAAGATCATTGACGATGTAGGCCGGCGCCGCATTGATAAAAGCGGCAAAGGTGCCCATGAAAGCCGCCAACAGCCCTGCTAGCAGCAATCCCTGGAATCCAACTGGCACAAAACGTTCAATGGCCAAGGGCAAAACCGTCTCAAAGTCGATTGCAGCCCCCATGGCTTGGAATTCCGGCGTGAGATAGACCAAGGCCAGGACCGCAAAACCAGCCACCATTAAATAACGTGGCGCATACAGGACCAACATGGTCAATCCACTCATTTTCGCGGCCTCAGCAGGACTGCGAGTTGACAATACGCGCTGCATATCATAACTGGGAACCGGCCCAGCCAAGCTGGCAAACATACCTTTGAAAATCATCATCATCACCAAATACCCGATCATCTCAAAACCATCTTGCTCTATTTTGGTATTGACACTGGCCAGGTGGTTGGACCAATCTAAGTTCAGCTCCCACCCGAAAAACAACTGATCCCAACCCGGTGGCACTGCCTCCGCAATCTGCGCCCCACTCACCTGGGTAAAGGCGATGTATCCGATCACCAAACAGGAGATGGTCATAATCACAAACTGTATCACCTCGGTGATCACCACGCTATACATACCTCCTTTAATGACGTACAGTGTTGTAATCGCGATGATCAGAAAGGCATAAACTTGTTCTGAGCTTAGTTGAAATCCAGCAATGTTGGTGGAAAGATCCCATGGGAAGAAGATGGTCGCAAATTTGCCGATCCCCACAAAAAAGTAAGCGATAAAGCCGAAAACACTAATAATGGCAAATACCGTAATGATGATATGAGAGAGCCTACCGCCTAGCTTATCGCCAAAGCGAGTGGTGACCCATTCCGCACCGGTCATGACATTGGAGCGGCGCAACCAAATCGCTAGAAAGACCATTACAAAGACTTGGTTCCATACGGGCCACAACCAAGGAATCCAGGCACTTTTGAGTCCGTACACGAAAAGAATGGTAACGGTCCACATCGTACCGGAAATATCAAACATACCGGAGGCATTAGATAAGCCCAGGTAGTACCATTTGATACTATTGTCCCCTAAAAAGTAAGAAGAAAGGCTAGAAGAAGCCCTTTTAGAAACCCAGAACCCGAGGGCAATGGTCAGCGCTAGATACAATAGAATTATACCTATATCGATTGGATGAAGATGCATAAGCAATGTATATCCAGCCAATATAGGCTAAAGAACGTTCGAGGCAAAATATTACCAGTACTACTTCAATTCGATATTCTTAGCGATGATATCTGTGAAGGTTCGAAGTTCAATTCGATACTTACCAGCCGCATAAGCTTTCATATCCAATTCGTAAATGGTATTGACGGGCAAGTCGAAAACATCCTCCTCATAGACGATCTTATTTTCTTGATCTTTGATCACGACATCACTAATATTGACCTTGATCGTCTCAAAATCGATGTAATAGATATCATTTTCTTCATCGTGAAAAATCGTCCAATCTTGTGCTTGGGAAGAATTCGAAGTCTTGGAAAGAAGGGCGGAAACTTTTTTATCGGTTTTTGCTGTACTCTTAGCTGCATTTTGTGCGGACACTCCACTTGTTATTCCGAAAAACAGCACGAGGCACACCACAGCGATCTTGCGATGCATAGTAATTAAATTTTGGATACGTTTAGGATTGATCCTCAAATATATAGTAAAAATTTCAATAATTTACAGGCCTTTCCTAAGATTTTTTACTTTCTATCTTAGGCATAACAAAGCCCGCAATTTTTCTTTGGCAGTTCTGTTCCAAGTAAAATTTTACTTGGAAAATCAGGCAATATGGAGAGTAAACTTCGGATTGGAACTAGGCCCTATTTTCAAGGACTTCTAGTATGCTTTTATATATAACGGGAGAAGTTTGCAAAAAAGTATCTAGGTCTTGCCAAATTGCTTGCTCAATGTCCTCTTCTTCCTGTGGAACTAAGGCCTGATCGGGGGCATCCATCCGAAACCAATAGGTTCTTTTGAGTATTCTATTGCCTTTTTTGGTTCGATAGGTGTGATAGGTTTCGGTGATCAAAGCTCCTAGTGTGATATCCTTTAGTCCCGTTTCCTCTTCCACTTCCCTCACCGCGGCTTCTTCTTTGGATTCTCCTGGATCAATCTTTCCCTTCGGCAGGTCCCAAAAGTCTCTTCTAAATATCATCAGTACCTGCTGCTCCTGATTGTACACCAAACCACCTGCGGCTTCCAGAACCTTGTAATTGCTTTGAAAATCAGCTACCAATTTTTCGTAATCTGTGCTATGTATGATAACTCGATCATACCGCTGGGACTTTTCCAACAGATCCGCATAGTTCAACAAGAATTTTGCTTTTCCTGTATACCTCATTACCAGCTCTGATGGCCCTGGTTCCGGCAGTTTCTGCCCCTTTCCCGCATCAAATAGTAGCAAAGGGGTTTCATTGATATAGATTTTGTACATTTGCAAGCATTTTAGGTGTTGATGGCTCAAAAATCAAGTTTGATCTGCCTCCAAAAGGCAAAAATCGAACCGGGTTTTTCCTTTTTTTTGAGCTCCTAGCACCACTAAAAAAATGGCATTCGTAATCGAAAAATTTAGCCTAGCAATGAGTATTGCCGAAGCTGTGTCTGATAAGCTCCTGCAAATTAATGCAATTAAACTGAGTCCGCAAAAACCCTTCACTTGGGCTTCTGGACTCCGATCTCCCATCTATTGTGACAATCGGATTGTACTCTCTCATCCCGAAATCAGATCATTCGTTATCGATCAGTTTGTAGAAGTAGCTAAGACCATGCTCCCTTTTGATGCGGTCGCTGGGGTGGCAACAGCAGGTATCCCACATGGGGCACTGCTGGCAGATCGCCTACAACTGCCGTTTGTCTATGTTAGATCCAAGGCGAAAGCCCACGGTCGACAGAATCAGATTGAGGGAAGACTGGAAGAAGGCCAAAAGGTATTGGTGATTGAGGACCTGATCAGCACCGGCGGAAGCTGCCTACAGGCGGTAGAATGTTTACGGGCAGCTGGGGCTGAGGTAGTGGGAGTTTTGGCTATATTTACCTACAGTTTTGATAAGGCTAGACAGGCTTTCGATTCAGCCAATTGCCGGATGGCAACACTGAGCAACTATGAGGCGCTAATTCAGCAAGCAACAGCAAGATCCTATATTTCGCCAGACCAGCGAGCTACACTGGAGGCCTGGCGAATGGATCCGAAAGTCTGGAGTGAGCAACATTAAAATTCGCCTTTCATTAAGCGTTTTTTAGGTTAAACTGAATTTACTACTAACATGTCAATAATTACTGCAAGCGCGGAGGCCTTCCTCAAGAAATACATCAACAACGCATCCCCTACTGGATTTGAAACGAGTGGGCAAAAACTTTGGCTGGAATACCTTTCGCCTTTTATTGATGAATGGCATTCAGATAATTATGGCTCGGCCTATGGCATCATCAATCCGGGGCAAGATTACAAGGTCGTAATCGAAGGACATGCAGATGAAATCTCCTGGTACGTGCATTACATCAATGAAAATGGCTTCATCAATGTAATTCGCAATGGAGGATCAGATCATTTGATCGCCCCCTCTAAAAAGGTCAATATTCATACGAAGAATGGCATTGTCAAAGGCGTCTTTGGCTGGCCAGCCATCCATACCCGCCGCGGCAGTGATGCAAACTTGACGCCAAAACTGGATAACATCTTCATCGATGTCGGAGCTAATGATAAAGATGAAGTATTGGATATGGGGATTCATGTCGGCTGTGTGATTACCTTCGAAGATGAATTTAGTGTCCTGAATGACCGCTATTATGTTGGGCGGGCTCTGGACAATCGCTTAGGTGGTTTTTGTATTGCGGAAGTAGCCCGCATGATCAAAGAAAACAAAGTAGAACTCCCATATAGCCTATATATCGTAAATGCGGTGCAAGAAGAAGTGGGGCTCAGAGGTGCGGAGATGGTTGCCCATACCATCAAACCTGATGTCGCTATTGTAACCGACGTGACGCACGATACCCATACTCCCTTAGTTAAACCGAAAAAAATTGGAGATGTCCAATCCGGGAAGGGGCCTTCTGTCACCTACGCTCCTGCGGTACACAATAAGTTGCTGGATCTTATCATCGATACGGCTACCGACAATAAGATTCCCTTTCAAAGAGAGGCCTCTTCTAGGCGCACGGGTACAGATACCGACGCCTTTGCTTACAGCAATGGTGGTGTTCCTTCGGCCTTGATCTCTTTACCATTGCGCTACATGCACACTACGGTGGAAATGGCGCATAAGGAGGATGTAGAAAATGTTATTCAGCTAATCTATGAAACCTTGCTTCGCATAGAAAACGGGCATAACTTTAAGTATTTCTAGTTCCGATTAACTACCCATGCGGAAATGGCTGATCAAGTTTATTGATCTTATCCTGTACAGTAATCTTTGGATTGCAGTGGCGGCTCTGGCCATGGCTATGCAAACACAACTCTTTCTCTTTGGAAGGGTTCGATATACTCCTTACCTCCCCTTTCTCTTTTGTGGAACCTTGTTTCTGTATGCTATTCACCGGATTGTAGGTTTACAGAAGGCGAAGCCCTTTCAGGAAAAGGGGCGCTACAAAGTCATCGCTACCTTCAAAAGCCATATTCAGTTTTACGCTGGGATTTCGGCGCTGGTGGGTGCTTATTTCTTTTTTCAGTTGGACTTGTCTTTCCAATTGAGTCTTTTCGCTCCCGCTTTACTTTCCCTAGCCTACGTAATTCCGCTGTTTGGTGGTAAAAAAAGGCTACGAGATTTTCACTTTATTAAGATCTTTCTGATTGCGCTTGTGTGGACTTGGTTAACCGTGGTGATGCCTGCCCTCTTCTATCGCCTAGAGTTACAACTTTGTACCCTACTAATGATCTTGGAACGAATCTGTTTTGTATTTGCCATTACCTTGCCCTTTGATATCCGCGACCTTGAAGTTGATCGTTTCAATAAGGTTAAGACCATTCCATTTCGATTAGGTATCAGAAAGAGTAAAGCCATTGCCCTAGTTTCCCTGACAATGGCTTTATTTTTTACTTGCTTAAATTATTTCACCATGGGCATTAGCTTGCTGCAGTGCTTGGCTTATGGCTTGAGTTGCCTAGCGGCAGGCTGGCTGATTCTCAAAAGCACAACGAGCCAACACGATTATTTCTACACCGGACTAATGGATGGTACAATGATCTTGCAAGCTGGTCTGGTCTTTTTGGCAACTTAATTGACCTAAGTTACGCCACCTTGGCTTACAACATCGCTCCTCCAATCATACCAAATACAAAGATCAGTGCATACAGACCAAGAATAATCGCGGTCAGAATTCCCATGAACTTGTACAGGGACTTAAGGTTCTGGAAGGAGGTGGTCAATTCTGCTTCGTTATCAGAGCGCAGTGCAACCTTCATCTTGGTTGAAAACTTAAATAAATACAGTACTGGGAAGAAGTACAATGCTGCCATCAGCAAGTATATGACGGTGAAAATGGCAGGGTTAATCAGGCCCATACCTGCTGCTCCCAGTCCAAGGGTACTCATGAAAGAGCCCATGAACAGACCAGCTAGGACCATGAAACCTATGCCGATAAAACCGACAATGGAAAGGAAATAGCCCCATTTTGCCGTTTCAGCAAGATAGGATTTGATTTCGGAATTGAGCGTAGAGCCCCCGAAGTTGTCATCGATAATTTGTGGGTTATCCATAAATAATTAGGGTTGGTTTTGTTTAATGGTACAATATAATTAAAAACCACCTACAAAATCAACCCCACAAACTTGGGAAATGGGTAACTTATCTATCGTTTTATATCCGTGGACACCTAGTTAATAAGTGTTTAATCCAAGCGCCCGATAACACGAAATTCTGTCCGACGATTTAGCTGATATTCATCCTCCTCACACTCTTTCCCATCAATGCAATCGTTGACGGGCTTCTTTTCTCCGTAGCCCCTGGCTATCAATCTTCGCTTTGAAACGCCTTCCCCCACCAAGAAATTCACAATGTTATTGGCTCGTCGCTGCGATAGGTTTTGATTGAAGCTTGCCCCTCCCCTAGCATCCGTATGAGAGCTAATCTCAACAATGAGATCCGGGTTATCTTGTAGAAGATCCAGCAGTTTGAATAGCTCAGGGACAGATTCCTTTTTCACACTGGTTCGTCCCACATTATAATAGATGTTTAAGAGGTAAGAAATCTCATCTCCATCGCCACTTCCCTGACTCACCTTAAAGGACGTCTTAAGCGTATCTTGTGGATTGCTTGCGGTACTGCGAGAAGTTACTTTTTCCTCCTGCACCCGGATATAGGGCTGCAAAAGGATATTTCGGACTTCTCCTTTACGCACATCACAAAATTCTTTCTCTGATCTATGCAAGAAGTAGTTTTCTGCATCAATGGTAATATGACTACAGCAGATGCTAGGCGCTTCTATTCGCACCCATCCGCGCTCATCTGTCGTGCCTTTAAATTCTAAACCACAATCCCCCTTATTCAGTACAACCTCGGCTCCGGCTATTCCTCCCCCCGAAAGGTTATCCACTACTTCCAGATCAAAGTAGAATACATCTTCTGCTGGTTCTGCTGGCTTTTTCTCCAACTCTTGCATACCAATCGTAATGACATTCGGATTATCTAGTACGATGGAAACACAATCTTCCCAATGCTTTGGTTCATACCCTTCAGAAACAAAGGATAGGCTAAAACAGTCTCCCTTGGTAACTTCCATGGTAAAATAGCCTTCTGTATCCGTCGTGAGGAACCTGCCATCTTCGTGAACCTTTGCGGTAACCAGACCGACGCCTCCTCTAGTTTTCCCATTTACCACCTTGAAACGGTAGGCTTGCTTGGCTTCGGGCTCATCCCAAATAAAGCCATAAATATCATCAGCCCCCATTCCGCCAGCGCGATTCGAAGTGAAATAACCATGCTGATTGTCCTGGTGAATGATAAACCCAAAATCATCATCCGCTGTATTGATGGGAGGGCCTAAATTTTCTACTTCCGACCACTGCCCATCTCCTTTATCATGTACTTGGTATACATCCTGTCCCCCTAGGCCAAAATGTCCATCTGAAGCAAAGTATAGATTACCCTCCTGATCAAAAAAGGGTGTAATCTCATCTCCTTCGGTATTGATCCCAGGTCCGAGATTAATCGGATTGCCCCAAGCTTCGCCATTCAAAAAGGAGACGTATATGTCTTTGCCTCCGAATCCGCCTGGCATATCAGAGCTAAAGAAGAGTCGTTCTCCATCCGGAGATAAGCAAGGATGCGCCACAGAAAAGGAGGGGTCATTAAAAGGCAATGCCTCTGGCTCACTCCAAATATCTCCGGCTACTCTCTTAGCCGCTAAAATTTCCAACCGAATCACCGGATTACGCCGCGGATCTTGTTCCTCTTGTCTATTCCGGGTGACATACACTTGCTCCTGATCTTGACTGAAGGTCACAATGGCTTCGTGCAGATTGGTGTTGAGGTTGGACGAAAATTGGGCAGCTTCGCCAAATACGAAGGGATCATTGAGATCTCCGTCTGCATAGTATAGATCAAAGAAGGCAGCTTTTCGGCGACCTTCTGGTGCCTTAATGGATCCGAAAACCAAGCCATTTTGGTAAAAGGCGGGACCAAGGTCATCCAGTGGCCCGTTGAAGGAAAGGTTCTTGACTTGGTATTGGGCTTTTTCGCCCTTTGCCAATATCTTATCCTTTTCCATGCAAGGGCTCTCCAAGTACTTTCGACGGAGGTCATAGGGTCTCAGCTTTAAGTATCGCTGATACATCATCTTGGCTTCCGTGCAGGAACCCTTATGTTGTAAAGCTTGACCATAGTAATAGAAAACCTCTGGACGGGTATCTTCGAGTTCCACCGCCTTTTCGAACCAGGGCAGAGCAGCCTCGTATTGGTTGGTTTTCTTATAAGCAATGGCTAGGTTAGTCATTGCTTCCGGATGATCTCCTTTGTCTAAGATCTGTTGGTAAATGTCAATGGCTCCCTGGTAGTACAGGGACTCCATGTAATATCTCGCTTTTTTCAGTTTGGCATTTTGGGCATTCAAAGACCAGTGACAAGCAAGAAAAAGAACCATGATTGATAATGTCGTTTTTCTCATAGGTTTGCAGTCAAGTAAGTTATTAAACCAGTGCTTGTGTGCTATATTTCTAAGGCGAGGAATCTATAAATAAATGAGGGCTTTTCAAAACTTGAGGGGGGATTAATAGACGGCCCACATAAGCTTTACGCAGCGATCAATAAAAAGTTACGCACCCACACCCGTAAGGTCGGTACCTTTACATTTCTGATGCTGAATATAGCTTAGAGTACGTTTAAAGTTCGGTCTTTGAGGCGAAAATTATTCATTTTTTGCTTGGCTGAGACGCAGGTTCTGGCTGATAGCAGCGCTATCAAACCTGGTTCTGCAACGAAGGATAAGCAAAAAAGGGACAATTGTAGCCTGCCTGGCTTGCGCCAGCAGACAGGACCAATTACTGAATTTTAAACGATACTCTTCGTAGGCGAATACGCCCTTTATCCCTTCCCGATCAGCTTAGTTGTGCTGCCCTTCAAATCGGAATGAAATAGCTTGAAAAGTGGATAATTTGATGATTTTCTGTATCCTTTATAAGACTCCTTTCCCAAACTGGGAACTGCCATAAGATAAGATACTTAATTACCAGTAAATATCCAAGATGACCAAGGTGCCAAATATTAGACTAGCCATTCCATTTGCAGTGAAAAACGCCCGGTTGACCTTGCTTAAGTCATTTGGCTTTACGATGGTATGTTGGTAAATCAGTAGGCTAATGAAAAGCCCAGCTGCTAACCAGTGGAGCCAAAAGAAAGCTGGATAGGTTTCTTGTAACAAAAATGCTGCCAAAAGAATGAGTCCGGCACAAATTATATGAAGAAAGATAGAAAGTTGTAAAGCCCTGGTCTTCCCTAAACTGACCGGAACGGAATGCAAGGAAAGGGAACGATCAAATTCCTCATCTTGTAGTGCATAGATGATATCAAAACCGGATACCCAACACAAGACCGCAAAGGAATAAATGATAGGAATCGTATCAAAACCGCCGCCCGCTGCCAAATATGCACCTATTGGTGCCAAGGACAGCCCTAAGCCCAATACAAAATGGCAAAGAAAAGTAAATCGCTTGGTGTAACTGTAACCCAAGATCACCAGGAGTGCAATAGGGGAAAGATAGAAGCACAAGGGGTTGATCAACCAGGTCACACCAATAAACAGCAAACAATTGGCTATCACAAAGAGCAAAGCGGATTGGGCCGAAATGATGCCTGCGGGAATCTCTCGCTGGATGGTCCGAGGGTTCTTTTCATCAATATCCCGATCCAAATACCGATTGAAAGCCATAGCGGCACTTCGGGCGAATATCATGGCGGCTATCACCAAAGCAAACAGGCGAGCACTTAGGCCTTCCCCCTGCTGCATAGACGCTAGAAAAAAACCAAGTAAGGCAAAGGGTAAAGCAAAAATCGTATGGCTGAAGGTGATCAGCGACAAATAATTCTTCATAATACTGCTACAACAATTGGAACCGCGTAAAGTTACGAAAGATGAGCCAAAGAAAAGGCCCTTCCAGTTCTATGACTCGAAGGGCCTCTGATCATTTCTAGAATGATCCTTTCTTTAGCTATAACACACCAATATTACTGAGTAACTTGGATGTTAGGAGCTGCCTCAGTGCTCAAAACTTCACCAGTCAAGTAGATGAAAGTTTGAGGAGGGTTAGTATTTGCAGTAATGGTAACCTTCTGATTACGCTTACCTTTTTTACCCTTAGAGTTGAACTCTACTACTACTTCTGCTTCCGCACCTGGAGCAATTGGCTCTCTTGGCCAGTCAGGAACAGTACATCCGCAGCTACCTTTAGCATCGCTAAGAATCAAAGGCTCGTTACCTGTGTTCTTAAATTTATACGTATGAGCTACTTTCTCTCCTTCGTTAACAGTTCCGAAGTCAAAAGTAGTTTCAGTAAAAGCCATTACTGTGGTAGGGCCAACAGGGGCAGCAGGAGTAGCGGCTGGATTTTGTGCAGTGGAAGTAGCAGGTTGAACGGCATTAGTAACATTCTCGCGAGCAGCTTCACGAACACCTTGATTCGCATTTTGGCAGCTAGCCAAGAAACCTACCAACGCTACAGCTAGGATACCAACTTTAAGTTGCTTCAACATTGTAAAGGAATTTTAGTTTGAAAATTAATATTTGTGGAAACGTGTTTACATGTTTCTTACTCACAATGACAAAAGTAAAAAGCTTTTTTTACTTGCCTGTTAATGAGCGTTCAATATTTGTTAATGAGCTGTTAACGGCCATTTTTCAGCCATTTTTCGAACTCAGATAGGGACTTTGCATTCAGACAAGTCTCCGCTGTCAGCCCTCCTTTTCGAGCCGACAAGACTCCGAAGTGCATATCGTGAATGCCCTCTTTACTATGTGCATCTGGGTTTACAGAAATCAAGACTCCCTTTTCCAAGGCATAAGGAATCCAGGTCCAGTCCAAGTCCAAGCGATAAGGATTGGCATTTAATTCTATAGCCACCCCGTTTTCTGCACAAGCATCGATTACTTTCTTGTGGTCTATTGGATACCCCTCTCGACTCAGCAGAAGTCTCCCCGTAGGATGACCGAGAATTCGTGTGAATGGATTTTCAATGGCTGTGATTAAACGTTGCGTCGCCTTGGCCTCATCCATCCGTAAATTGGTGTGAACTGATGCAATAATAAAATCAAAGGCCTTGAGCACATCCTCCTCATAGTCCAGTGAACCATCATTCAGTATATCACTTTCAATGCTTTTGAAAATCCGAAAAGGAGCCAACTCCTCATTGAGTTGATCAATCTCCTCCATCTGTTGATAGACGCGTTCAACTTGCAATCCATTAGCGTAAAAGGCCGACTTACTATGATCAGACATGCCTAAGTACTCGTAAGCTTGCTCCTTAGTGTAGGTAGCCATCTCCCGCAGAGAATGCAGCCCATCACTATAAGTGCTGTGATTATGTAAAACGCCTTTCAAGTCTGATAATTCTACCAAGGTCGGTAACTGCTGCGCCCTGGCTAGATCTAGGGCCCAGGCCTGTTCTCTTAGCTCGGGTACTATGAAAGGTAAATTGGCTTTGGAAAAGACCGCATCCTCGCTTGGCAGACCTGAAAAGTCGAGCCCCGGACTTGCCTCCACAAAGGCTTGTAAAAAGTCCGCACTCGCAGAATATCGAAACAGCTTAGACCCAAATGCTGCTGGCTCGCAGGTATAGATGCTCACTGCCTGGCCGTCCTTGGTTTTCGCGCTAAAGCCATTCTTGGCAGACGCTAATTCTTCCAGTACCTCTCCAAGTTGTTCCGCAGTCAAATCGGATTGGCCTACCAGTATTTCTATCCGGCTGACCTCATTTGCTCTTCTACGGATGGCCCCAGTCAAACTGATCTCCACACCTGGCAGCTGGCTTTGCAGTTGTTTTAACAACTCCTCAGCGGGCCCTTCGAGACTGGCATAATGGTATTTATTCTTTGATCGTTGAAAGTATTCCAGCTTATGCTTTAGATCTTCCTGGGTTTTCTTTCCAAAACCATTCAGCTCAATCAGGCGGTTTTCATTTACCGCATACAACAATTCACCAATGCTCTGCACCCCAAGATCCTTCCAAACGGCTTTGATCTTTTTGGGTCCAAAGCCTTTTATCCCCAACATCTCTTGGATGCCTGCAGGCGTTTCTGATTTGTAGCGTTCCAGCGTCGCCATTTGCCCACCGTCCAAGAGTTCTCTGATCTTTCCGACAATTGCCTTCCCTACCCCCTTAATCTTTCCGATTTCCTCATCTGACATCTCTGCCAAGGGGCGATCTAGTTTTCTCAAACTTATATAAGCATTTTGGTAGGAGCGGATCTTAAACTTGTTTTCATCGTGTAGCTCCATAATATTTCCCAGGAACTGGAAAGTGCGAGCAATTTCCTTATTCGTCATAAAGCGGATCAATCAAATTCTAAAGAATGAAAAAAGAGCTTTCGTGTTGCAATAGCTTTATTTTCTGTCAAACTAAATCGCCTCAGCTGCTTCAATAACGGTCCTAACTTGAGCTTCCGCGAATCGCTCCACGATCTCATCATCCATCAGTAGCGTTGCATCATCAAAGTTATCGAAGAAGAGATGCTCAACCAGGATCGCCGGCATGGCCGTTCTTGCGATTACAAAGAAATTAGCTTCTTTATCTGGATCTCCATCCGAACGAGAAGGTCTGTATTTGATCCGGTCCCCTAGCAACTCCTGCACATTGTCGTACAATAAGGTGGCTACTTTGTCAGACTTCGTTTTGCCCTTCGTCGTATATACTTCAAAGCCTCTCGCCTTGCCTGAGCCAGAAGCATTGGCATGATTTGAGATATAAAGGCCCTTTTTAAAGTTTTTATGGTACCAATTCGCCACATTAACTCGATAATGTAAAGAAATGTCCAAGTATTCATGGCTGACAATAACATTGCTAATGCCTAGGTTTGTCAATTTGGCTGCCACTCGATTAGTCAAGGTGCGATTAAAGACACCTTCGTAAAACCAACCGTCGCCGTGGAATTCTCCCTTGCTATGCTTGTATTGTTTACTTGGCGCTGTGACATACTTACCCGCTTTATCTAAGCCTCCGTGCCCAGCATCTAGAAAAACGCAAAAATCAGTTTTCATGGTTTTATTGATTTAGATTTGGTGTTTAGATTTTGGCCTCCAAACACCCGGTCTGAGCCTCTAAAGCTTCTAGGTGTTTTAGGCGTAAAAGACAATAACGGACCAATGCCAGCTTGTCGTACGCAAAAGTAAGAAAATCGCACATATAGAGGAGTGTTGTTCCCTCCTTGAACTTGCCTTTATGCAGTCAAGTTTCTACCTTTAGGGCTGTTACTTTTCCTCAGTTGCTCCTGTTTAGTCTCCAAATACATCCAGTACGTAGTAATCGCACCGCATGCTTTGCTTAGCGTGAGGTCGAGAATTGATCTATTCCCAAAACTATAAATCCGATTGTCATGTACCTATCTTATTCCGCTCGTTTCTTATTTACCATCCTCAGTTTATCTCAATGTCATTGGGTGTCGGCACAGTCCTTGTCCATTGGCGAACTGGCCTTTACTGGCTACAATGCCGACGCAGACCCCAATAACACAAGTATAGGGGATGACTTTTCTTTTGT
>JAHQWA010000057.1 GCA_019634045.1 Saprospiraceae bacterium | reverse complement strand
GGTGTCCCGATGCAGCCAATCCCATTTAGGGCGGTCCTTGGACCACTCTCCATCGACCAAATTGTAGTTCGTCTCGCCAGCTGCTGCTGATACGTGCATAATCTTGAGTTGTGACTCATCCAGATAATAGACATTGCCAATAGTCCGAGAGTTGGATAGAATTCCAACATAATAGGCATCTTTGCTTTCCTTGATCAGTAGATGTTCATCTTGATATACCTTTTTGAAGTGGATAGTGTCCCGAAGTTCGGTCGTTCCAACGGCTCCATTGAGTTCGTACCCATTGGGCAGCCATTGTGCCATTAAAAGTGGATGCCCGAGCAGCATCACAAAAACAAAGCTTAGTTTGTGCATAACTTATAGATTAGGTGGCCGATTGCCACGGTTCAACAAATGCCAGTACAGTGAACGACTCGCTGGTTGTTCTTTAGAGCGTGTTCAAAATTTATTGAAACTGACCATCAACACTTTAGCACCCCGGCTAAAATATTGGTTATCAGACAGCAGAAATTTAAACCTGCTCTTAATTTGTTGGTAAAAATTGAATTTGGAAATCGTCAACTAAATGCCGTCAACTTGTCAATAGAGAGGAAGTAGGTGCCAAGATATAGCTATTTTTCCTTGGCTAATTGTTTTGACCACTGAAAGATAGCCATAAGATTCCATATCTGGAATTTTTTATCTTGTTCAGATGTAATGTATAGTAGGTACCTTACAAATCAGGCCATATGAAAAAGATCTTATCCAATGTTTTGAATCAAATCATTCCCATTATGATCGGCGTTTACCTTGGGTTTGCCCTAAATAACTTTGGAGAAAATCAGAAGACAAAGCAACAGGTGAGAACCTATAAAGAAATGCTGCGGAATGAGATTGTGGAAAATTTAGAAGGTATTGCGGAGGTAAGTCCCTACCATATAAAATTATCCAAAGACTTTTCGAAATTACTGCAAAGTGAAGATCTCAAAAAGGAGTTTGGAGCCTATAATCTGCAAGGCTTACAGCCAGGTGTCGTGTACAATAGTGCCTATAAAACCGGCATTCAAACCGGCATCATTCAAGAGTTCGACTTGAATCTGGTACAAATCTTAAATCGTTGCTATACCCTACAAGAGAAATACAACTCCTTCAATGAAAGTATGATCAGTTCCAGCCAGTCCCGTAAATTCCCGGAGACAGAAAGTGAAATCAGAAGCTTACTCATCATCACAGGTATGAGCATGAATGATATCAAATATTTTGAAGTGAAACTCAAGCAGCAATATGAGAAAATACTGGAATTACTCTAAGTTGAGACCAAACTCCACATCTAAGCTGGTAAGTTGCCAATATCGTGTTGGGGTACAATCGACACAAAAATCAGATTTCTTATCTTGTTGCAGCGAATAGTTCTCTCATCAGAAAATCAACCGCTTTCAATGAAGTATAACAACCTAGGCCGTGCTGGGGTAAAAGTATCCTCTTTATGTTTCGGCACCATGACCTTTGGGGATGCCGCAGATGAGCGCACCTCCGCCTCACTATATGGTATGTGCAGAGACAAAGGCATTAATTTTTTTGACTGTGCTAACGTTTATGCCAAAGGCGATTCTGAGCGAATTCTGGGTCGTCTGATACAATCACATCGGGACGAGGTAGTCATTGCCACCAAGGCCTATTTTAAGATGAGTGACGATGTCAATGGTCGCGGCCTCAGTCGATTTCATCTTACTAAGTCGCTAGAACAGAGCCTGAAACGCTTGGGCACGGATTACGTGGACCTTTTCTATCTCCATCATTTTGATGAAGAAACCCCCATTGAGGAGAGCCTCTCTACGCTAAATGACTTTGTACGACAGGGAAAAGTACTCTACCTCGGTTTAAGCAATTTTGCAGCCTGGCAGGTAATGAAATCTATTTCCATTACTCAGTTGCAAAACCTGGCTCCTATCTCCTGTATTCAACCGATGTACAACCTGCTGAAGCGGCAGTGTGAATCGGAATTGCTTCCCATGGCGAAGAGCGAAGGACTGGGCGTTTTTCCCTATAGCCCATTGGCAGGCGGCTGGCTCACCGGTAAGTACCTGAACACCGATCCGGATATCGGTCGATTCAAAACCAGTAAGATGTACCAAAAACGGTATGAACAGGAAAAGAACCTAGAAACGACACAAGCCTTCCTGGATTTTGCGAAGCAAAAAAACTACCATCCCGTCAGCTTAGCTATTGCCTGGGTAGGGGCGCATCCCAATATTACGGCACCTATTATTGGCGCACGCAACGAAGAACAGTTGCGGCCTGCTCTAGACTCGCTTGATCTGGTACTCACTGAATCTGATCGGGATACAATTTCCAGCTTCTCCCTAAGCCCCGCTATTGCTACCGATAGATCAGAAGAAAAATAAACTAAGTAAAACATGAACAGAACCCAACTCATTACACAACTACAAGGACTAGATAGCGAACTCAATGAACTGCTAAAGTCATTAAGCACCTACTCTCATGAAGCCCTGAATAAGAATCCTAAAGAAGGGGCCTGGTCCGCCACGCAGGTACTCCACCATGTCAAATTAGCCGAATACTACTCCCTCAAGTATTGCGAGAAGAAGCTAAGTTTTAATCCTGAGTTGGGTAAAGTAGGCTGGCAGGAGCATCTTCGTGGTAAACTTGTCAAGTGGTACTTACAAGCTCCGCTTAAAGTGAAGGCTCCTACTATTATGTCTGGTTCTGCACTGCCGGCAGAAAGCGAACTATCCGATATTGAATCCGAGTGGAAAGACCAGAGAAAGCACCTGAAAAAGTTTTTTGAAGACCTCCCAGAAGAACATATAGACAAGGCCGTTTACAAACATCCCTTCGGCGGCAGATTATCCTTCGGTGGAATGCTAGCGTTCTATCAAGCCCATTTTCGACGCCACCAAAAACAAATCTGGCGAACCATCCCTAGCTAAGCGCGCCCTTATCCTTACGGTTTTTTCCAGTTTTTAACGGCATGCAGGTAGGCACTGGGCTCCGAATAGCCAAGTGCGTAGGCAATATCTTTAACCTTCATCTTGCCCCCCTTCTGCAAATAGAAGGCCAATTGCTGCTTTACTTCATTGGTGATACTGCGAAAAGATCGACCATGGCTGCGTAGTTTTCTTTGAAAATTACGATCACTCATCGCAAATTGCACACTGACTTGAGATAGAGTCGGGAGCATTGGATTACTCATCTGCAGAAGCATTCGCTTGACCATGGCAGGAAAATTCTCCTCCTTTTCCTGATCCAACAAGAGCAGATATTGCGGCAATAAGACATCGATCAACTGGAGACTACGTGGATTAATGGCTTGGTCAACAATAGTTTGCTCAAAGCTGAAGGTGTGATAGTTGCCCATTTCTACGGTCTCCTCTAGAGCCTGCTCAAAGGCTAGGCTTTCCGAATACGGGACTTGCAATCGCATCTCTTCCACTCCCATTGTCTTTAGCTCTCGATATAAAAAACAGAAAGTGCTATCCAGTATAAAGCGCCTGAGTTCCTCCTCCTCAACCTCTGTGCTCAATTCAAACTGAATCTCACTGCCCGAGCGGCGAGCATCCAACTTAAGAAAGGGAAAGTACACTCGGAGATATTCAGATAAGATCGAAATCGCTTGCTCAATGCTATTGACCTCTAGAGAGATGCGGTGAATTAAACCGAGCGCCTGTAGATTCAGATACATACCGTATTGAACTCCTAAATCTTCCGAAGCTTGCTCCCTTATAATTTCCTGTAAAATTCGCTGATAGATAGACGTTGAGATACGGCACTCCTCAGCACATAAATCGACTCCTGAATCCGGCAAATGCCTGCGCAAGATGTCCACTGCCATAAAGCGGTAAGCGGCAAAGTCCAGTAATAATTGCACCTGTTTTCCTTGAATACTCATACGCCTACTTTGGCGTAAAATATCAACTTTTTGCGAAAGAAGCCATCTATTTTTGAAGTACGGAAGCCAAATACAACTTCGATTCATCAGATAAAAACCTTCCTAGACAAAAAATAAATATCATGAAATTATTACCCCTTGCCTTATCAGGCAATGCTGTGTTCTCCTCCATTAGTGGAGTACTGTTAGCGACTTTATCAAGGTCAATCGCTGCAATCTTTGAGGCATCCTCGCCTATTCCTTTTCTACTCGTCGGTGTGGGATTGCTGTTTTTTGCCTATACGATCTGGATTGAAATAAAACCACAACGGCCAGGGAAGGTGATGGCGATCATCATCCAAGATCTATTATGGGTGCTTGCAAGTATTGTTATTTTGATCATCAGGCCGTTTCACATTTCGGAGATAGGCTATGCCATTATTGCCTGGATTGCGGGATGTGTATTGCTATTTGCGATCTTACAAGCCTGGGGATGGTGGAAGAAACCGAAGCTAGAGGCCTAGCACATTGCCGCCAATTCTTTTGCCTTCCAAACACAACCCTATTCATTATCCATTACTCATCAACACTCACCCCTTTTCCAGCAAAGCCACCAATTCCTGATTCCCTTTCTCTTGGGCATGGGCCAAGGCCGTCTTTCCAGCTGCGTCCTGAATAGAAGCATCTGCTCCGGCTGCTAAAAGAGCCTTCACAACTTCAGCCTGGCCAAAGGTTGCGGCAAAGATTAAAGCCGTTGATCCATTTTGGTTCTGCAAATTCACATCGGCGCCATGATCCAAAAGAAGCTGGATGATTTGCTGATGTCCTTTGAAAGCAATCCCCATAAGTGCCGTATTGCCGGAGGCATCTTGCTGATTTACATTTGCTCCTGCACTAAGCAAGAATTGAGCGGCTTCCACTTGCTCACTGTAAGTAGCCATGATAAGCGGAGTAAAGCCTCGAGGATCAGCTTTTTCAACTAGTGCTGAATCGGTTTGTATCATGGCCTCTAGGCTGGATATATTTCCTTGTCGGATAGCATTGAAGAATTCCATAGCGGTAGTTTTAAGTGGAGGAATATACGTTGAAGTTGTTTAAAAATATCTCACTGGCCGCTATGAAGCTCTTTTTGATCCACTCTTCGGTTTTTTATTGCCACGTAGCGCTACTATATGACCTGCCTGGCTTGCGCCAGCAGACAGGCTCAAAAAAAGCCTCAATTGAGCCAAAAATCTTCTGCACTTCGGCTCAGCAGACATGCTTAAACAACTTCATTGAATGGATATCAAAAAAGGAGTATC
>JAHQWA010000056.1 GCA_019634045.1 Saprospiraceae bacterium | reverse complement strand
GTTGCTGTGCTGTCTAGAACAGCAAGCAAAGTGGAAAAAGCGGTTCATGACATTGAATCAGCAGGTGGAACCGCTATGTCCTTAGTGGCTGATGTTTTGGATCAAGTCCAATTGGAAGCGGCCCGGGATAAATTGCTGCAAGCTTGGGGCCGAATTGACATTCTCGTCAACGCGGCGGGCGGGAATATGAAAGGGGCAACTATTATGCCGACGCAGAGTTTTTTTGATTTATCTGTCACCGATTTCCAGAAAGTTACTGATCTGAACCTCAATGGAACGGTGATCCCTAGCTTAGTTTTTGGAGAAGCCATGGCCAAAGGCGGACATGGAAGTATTGTAAATATTTCCTCCATGGCTGCACAGCGCGTGATTACTAGAGTCGTGGGCTATTCTGCCTCTAAGGCCGCTATAGATAACTTTACCCGTTGGATGGCAGTAGAGTTGGCGCTGAAGTTTGGAGAAGGAATGAGAGTGAATGCAATCGCACCAGGTTTCTTCATCGGGGAACAGAATCGGAGGTTATTGTTAAACGAGGACAATAGTTTGACCCAGAGAGGCCAAATGATTGTAGATCATACGCCAATGAAACGTTTCGGAGAGCCAGAAGAACTCTGTGGAACCTTGAATTGGCTTTGTAGTGAAGGCGCAAAATTTGTAACGGGGATCGTAGTCCCTGTCGATGGCGGTTTTAGTGCCTTTAGCGGAATATAAGTAGAGTGAATAGATGAGCTATAACCGTAGCGGATACTATTCGCAAGCAAAACGAAAACGAAACGAAGAACCATAAATTATGCCATCGAAATTTATTGACGATGACTTTTTGTTGCACAGTAGGCCGGCGCAGCAACTTTATCACGATTTTGCTGCGTCCATGCCTATTATTGATTATCATTGCCATCTACCACCACACGATATAGCCCATAATACCCAATACAAAAACCTTACTCAGATTTGGTTAAATGGAGACCATTATAAGTGGAGAGCCATGCGAACCAATGGAGTAAGTGAAAAATATATTACTGGTGATGCCACTGATTACGAAAAATTTGAGCACTGGGCCGCTACCGTGCCTTACACCATGCGGAACCCACTCTATCATTGGTCTCATTTGGAATTGCGTCGCTATTTTGGCGTAGAAGAATTACTAAACGAAAGTACTGCTAAGAAGATTTACGATACCTGTACTGCATCCCTGCAAACCGAGGCTTTTCGCGTGCAACCGCTGCTACAAAAAATGAATGTAGAGGTGATTTGTACAACAGATGATCCGATTGATACACTAAAAGATCATCAAGTCTTAGCTGAGCAGGATCTTCCGTACCTTGTACTCCCTGCCTTCCGACCGGATAAAGCTATTTTTATTGATGCCCCCGCGTTTAATGAGTATATCCAAGCATTAGCAAAGGCTGCGGATCTGGAGATCCAAAGTCTTCGTGATTTGCTGGCAGCCTTAGAAGCTAGAGCTGATTTTTTCCACCAGATGGGTTGTCGACTTTCAGACCATGGATTAGAGCAATTGTATGCCGCTGATTTCACGGATGAGGAAGTGGATAAAATATTAAAAAAACGTTTGGCTGGAAAAGCTATATTTGCGGGCGAAGCCCTAATCTATAAATCAGCCCTTTTGTATCACCTGGGGAAACTGTACCACAGCAAAGGCTGGACGCAACAGTTTCATCTTGGCGCTATGCGCAACAACAACACCAGGATGATGCGACAACTGGGACCTGATACCGGCTTCGATAGCATTGGCGATTACTCCCAAGCCTCTGCTTTGGCCAAATTCCTTGACCGCCTGGATACTGAAGATCGATTGGCAAAGACCATTCTATACAATCTTCATCCTAGCAACAACGAGGTGATGGCCACTATGATCGGCAATTTCAATGATGGTAGCATAGCTGGAAAATTACAGTTTGGTTCCGGTTGGTGGTTCTTGGATCAACTGGATGGTATGGAGAAGCAAATGAATGCCTTGTCAAACATGGGGCTCATCAGCAGATTTGTAGGTATGCTCACGGATAGCCGAAGCTTTTTGTCCTATCCTCGCCACGAATACTTTCGCCGTTTGCTGTGCAACATGTTTGGAGATGACGTTGAAAAAGGTTTGCTCCCAAATGATATCCCGTGGATCGGTAAACTGATCCAGGATATCTGTTATCACAATGCCAAGTCCTACTTTAATTTTTGTAAACCTTAATACACGTTGTTAGAAAATTACGAGTAATGAAGAAAGTAGTCACTTTTGGTGAGATTATGTTACGCTTGACGCCACCGGGGCACAAACGCTTCAGTCAAGCCAATAGATTTGATGTAATCTATGGTGGAGGTGAAAGCAATGTAGCCGTTTCGTTGGCAAATTATGGTATCCCCGTTTCCTTTGTAACCCGCATTCCTAATAACGACATTGGAGCGTGTGCAATAATGGAAATGAGAAAGCGAGGAGTGGATACCAATCACATTGTGAGAGGAGGAGAACGTCTTGGCATTTATTTCTTGGAGATCGGCGCTGTTTCGCGCGGCAGTAAGGTGGTCTACGACCGAAGCCACTCCGGCATGGCCACTATTGAAAAAGGCATGGTGGATTGGGAAGCAGTATTTGCGGATACGCAGTGGTTCCATTGGACCGGCATCACCCCCGCCATTTCTCAAGGCGCAGCGGATGCCTGCCTAGAGGCCATTCAGATAGCCAACAAGATGGGCGTTACGGTTTCCACGGATTTGAACTACCGCAAAAATCTCTGGAAGTATGGGAAAACTCCTGCGGAGGTAATGCCAGATCTAGTAGCAGGCTGTGATGTCATTCTAGGAAACGAAGAAGATGCTGAAAAGCATTTTGATATACACCCCGAAGGGGTGGACGTGACACAGGGAGATACTATTGATGCGGGTTCATACATCTCGGTATGCCAACAATTGATGAAGCGCTTTCCCAGAGCTAAGAAGGTGATTATCACTTTAAGAGGTTCGATTAGTGCTTCTCATAATACCTGGTCGGGTGTGTTGTATGACGGTGAAACTCTATTTCAGGCACCAACCTACCAGATCACCCATATCGTTGACCGAGTAGGAGGGGGAGATAGTTTTATGGGAGGATTGATCTATGGCCTTTTGTCTTATGAAAATGATCAAGATGCCCTCAACTACGCTGTGGCTGCTTCGAACCTAAAACATACCATTTATGGTGATGCCAATCTGGTCACGGTAGCTGAGGTGGAGAAGTTGATGAGTGGTGACGCTTCCGGTAGAGTAGCCCGTTAGGCCGAAAAATAGAACATTATAGATAATAATAAACACGAAAAATTGACCAACTATTAGTAACCAACAAGTACGTGAAAGCAGGTTTATTAGCAATCGGATAAGTATTCAACAAAACGAAAACAAAACGAAAAACAAAACAAGTTTCCATCGCTAATATCCTGCTTTCTTTTTTCTCTCCACCAGTATGTTTGACCCACGCTAACTATTCAGCCTTCTAAGTTTATTCTTTTTAGATTTGTGGCAGACCAAAACCTTGTCTGGTATCAAATCACAATTCTTACCACAGGTTTTCACGCGCGGGGTGCGACTGATGCTCCTAGCTACCTTAAGTCTTTCCTTAATGCAATCTATGATTAAGCAATTGGAAAGCCTACATACCTTTGAAATTTTCTTCTTTCGGGGCTTTATAACTGCTCTTATTTGTCTCTTCTTTTTGAGGCGAAGGAGCGTGTCCATTTGGGGAAAGCCGGATCGACGCAAATGGTTACTGTTCCGAGCCGTCACAGGCATCTTCTCCACTTGCATATTTTACTTCACTTTAAAATGGATGCCCTTCGGCGCAGCGGTTTCTCTCAAGTATCTTTCTCCGATTTTTGCGGCCATTTTTGCGGTGTTTTTACTGAAGGAACCTTTACGTTGGCAGCAGCTGGTGTTTTTCGGGATAGCGTTGGCTGGTGTGGCCTTGTTAAAAGGCTACGATAGCAGAATAGAGACCATGGCCTTAGTCTTGAGCTTGATAGCTGCCGTGGTAGGAGGCTTAGCCTTTTTGTTTATTCGCAAAATAGGCTCGGAGGAGCATCCACTTGTGATCGTCATTTACTATATGGGCTTGACAACGATCAGCATGGGAATACTGATGATTCCATTTTGGCGGTTGCCAAGCCAAGAAGAATTATTCTTGCTGATGCTCATAGGAGTCACGGGTTTTCTGGGTCAATATCTGATGACTCAAGCCATGCAGGCGGAAGCGGTCTCTCGAATTGCGCCCTTGAAGTATCTTGAATTGATCTATGCCCTATTAATTGGACTGCTGTGGTTTGGAGAAACCTACTTATTCTGGAGTTTCATTGGAATCAGCCTAATTATGTCAGGCATGATCTTGAATGTCTTCTTCACGAAGAAACGCACTTAAATCAAGGTTTTCTTAGAACTGAAGTGGGCAAAAAGTGTTCTTCCCTAAAACCTAGCAATAACTATACTCGCATTACCTTTATACCTTAGCTTGACCTCGGTGATACAAATCACCAACTTAGTCCGGCAAATGTTTTTTCTTTGTCCGAAAATACTGTTATGTTAAACTTCATAAAAAATCTATTAGGGGGCGGCCCGAAAGCAGACATTGGTGAACTGCTAGCAAATGGAGCTACTATTGTCGACGTCAGAACGCCTAAGGAATTTGCTGGCGGGCACGCCAAAGGCTCAATCAATATCCCCTTGTCGACTTTGGGGAGTGAGACCGCAAAGATCCAAAAGCTTCAGCAGCCGATCGTCACCTGCTGCCGCAGCGGCCAAAGAAGTGGAATCGGAGCTTCCGTCCTCAGGAAAAAAGGAATCGAGGCTTATAATGGAGGTAGCTGGCAGCAAGTACAGGCACATAATAAATAAAGAAACACGGCGTAAACATGGATAAATATCTCGACCTGTTTTTTCGATCCTTTGGAGATTATTGGCACTATCTTAAGGGAGAGATCATGAGCCCTTCTTGGCACAATTACTTCTACTGGCTAATTGGAGTTTCTTTATTCTTTTGGCTGCTAGAAGTGGTCATTCCATGGCGAAAGAAACAGAAGGTAGTCCGTCGCGACTTTTGGTTGGACGGATTTTATATGTTTTTCAATTTCTTCTTGTTCTCCTTGATTGGGTACAATGCGGTTTCCAATGTTTTTGTGGAACTATTTAATGATTTCCTGGCGCTGTTCGGGATTACAAATGTGGTGGCTTTGCATGTACAGGCCTTCCCGCTCTGGGGACAATTGCTATTAATGCTGGTGATCCGGGATTTCATTCACTACAATGTGCATCGCCTCCTACATCGTGTACCTGTCCTATGGGAATTTCACAAAGTGCACCATTCTGTACAAGAAATGGGCTTTGCGGCCCATTTGCGCTATCACTGGATGGAGAATATTGTATATCGATTTCTAGAATACTTGCCCCTGGCCATGATCGGTTTTGGAATTCAAGATTTCTTTATCATTCACATTTTCACCCTGGCCGTAGGACATTTCAATCACTCTAACATTAGCATTCCACTAGGCCCTTTGAAGTACATCTTCAACAACCCACAGATGCACATCTGGCATCATGCCAAAGCACTTCCTGAAGGACGCAGATTTGGGGTCAATTTTGGACTCACCTTAAGCATCTGGGACTACTTGTTTAAAACGGATTACATCCCAAATACCGGGCGCGATATTCCGTTGGGATTTGATGATGTAGAATCCTTCCCGGAAGGTTTCCTGGAACAGCAAGCCTATCCTTGGATACAGAAAAAGACGGATTCGGCAGAAGAAAAGGCCCAATAAGTTTGCACTTCAAGTAGGAGGGTGATGCTTCCGAAAGACGTGCATTGAAATCGCAAAAAGGTAAATCACATTCCTCGATCACTCCCGATCGTAACTCCTTAACAAACAGGGGCGTTTAAGGAGGGTTTATCGTCAAAGAAAAGCCTTGGATTTTTTGCAAACCAAGCTGGGATAGGTATATTGCGAAGCGAGGAAAGCACCCATTTTACTGCTAAATGGCAACTTTTCTCCAAAGCAAAAACGAAAACGATGATAAATCAACTTTGGACGAGGCTTCTCTTCCTAGCCCTCGTTTGCTGTATCCTATCCTGTAGCGAACAAGAAGAGGGAAAAGTACTAAAATTAGCACATGGTCTTGACGTCAAACACCCGGTGCACGGCGGGATGGTTTACATGGCTCAAGACTTAGCGCAAAGGTCCGGCGGTAAGCTGAAAATTCAAATTTACCCTAGTGGGCAATTGGGCTCTGAGCGGCAGTGTCTGGAGTTGCTTCAGATTGGCAGTTTGGATATGACGAAAGTATCGGCTGCCCCCTTGGAGAATTTCTCACCTAAAACCAAGGTCTTAAGTTTACCCTACATCTTCAGAGACGAGGATCACGCCTGGGAAGTCTTCAATGGCGAAATCGGCAAAGAACTGTTGGTTGGAGCCGAAGAATTCTGGTTGCGCGGCCTATGTTTTTACGATGCTGGAAGCCGAAGTTTTTATACAAAAGACCGCCCAATAAATAGCCCGGCAGATCTCAAAGGATTGAAAATCAGGGTGCAAAATAGCCAGACGGCCCTGCAGATGGTTTCTGCTTTAGGGGGCTCGCCTACACCTATTTCCTTTGGCGAATTATATACTTCCCTGCAACAAGGAGTAGTCGATGGGGCTGAAAACAATGCTCCCAGTTTCTATACCTCCCGCCATTATGAAGTTTGCAAATACTATTCGATTGATGAGCATGCGGTTGTTCCGGATGTACTGCTAATTGGAACCTCTACCTGGAATCGTCTGAGTCAACAAGAGCAAGAGTGGCTACAAGCGGCTGCTGATGCTTCCGTGACCGAACAGCGCAAACTTTGGAAAGTAGCCAATCAAGAGGCCCTGGATAAAGTGGTAGAAGCAGGCGTTGAGATCATTTATCCCGATAAGGCCCCATTCAGCTCGCAAGTGAGTGAGATCTATGAGAGCTATAAAGACAATCCAGAGATCTTCAGCCTGATCGAGCGTATCCGTTCCATCCAATAATCATACTAACAAAACTCCATGTTATGCGCAGTGCAATGGATTCTATACTAAAGAATATATTGGCGGTCTTAATGGCCGTCATGGTGGTGGATGTGCTCTGGGGCGTATTTACCCGCTACGTTTTAGGCGCCCAGAGTCCCTGGACCGAGGAGTTGGCCAGGTTTCTTCTAATCTGGATCGGCATCTTGGGGGCGGCCTTCGCCTCTGGCAAAAGAATGCATTTGGCTATTGATATCTTACCAACGGCATTAGAAGGAAGCCGCAAAAGGCTACTTGAAAACGGGATCAATTTGATCATCCTTCTTTTTGCTGTAGCGGTGCTATTAATTGGAGGAAGCCGGCTCGTGTTTGTTACCTCAAAATTGGGGCAGGTCTCTACTTCTCTCGATTTGCCCTTGGCCGTTGTCTATGCAATTGTCCCGATCAGTGGCCTCTTCATTGTTATTTACAAACTAATGGACTTACTCCAGCCATCTGTGGACTAACTCCCTTCAATTTGTTCTTATGGAAATATTGATACTTGTACTCAGTTTTGTCATTCTTTTAGGCCTGGGTGTTCCGGTGGCTTGGAGTATTGGCGTTTCGACTTTATTGACCATGTTTGTGAGTATTCCATTTATGCCGGCCGTCACCACGGTAGCGCAGCAAATGGCGACGGGTCTGGATAGCTTTACTTTGCTAGCCATTCCGTTTTTTGTTTTGGCGGGGCAGATAATGAATCAGGGGGGGATAGCCAAGCGCTTGATTGCTTTTGCTAAGACCTTAGTCGGGGCACTCCCGGGTGGGTTGGCCCATGTAAATATTGTAACGGCGATGTTGTTTGGAGCGATCGCTGGTTCCGCTGCTGCGGCTGCTTCGGCCATTGGTAGCTTTATGGGAAAGCAAATGGAAGACGAAGGGTACGACCGCGAATTTGCGGCAGCAGTCAATATCACTTCTTCGACTACGGGACTAATCATCCCGCCCAGTAATGTCTTGATTGTTTATTCTTTGGCAAGTGGTGGGGTGTCAATTGCCGCCCTCTTCTTGGCGGGATACCTTCCTGGTATTCTGACGGGCTTGTTGTTGATGATCGTGGCGACCATTTGGGCGAAACGCAAAGGGTTTCCAGTCGGTAAGCGTAGTAAAATTAGTGAAGTGTTTAGCACCTTTATTGATGCTTTTCCAAGCTTGTTGCTATTAGTGGTGGTGATTGGGGGGATTGTAGCCGGAATTTTCACCGCTACGGAAGCTTCGGCAGTGGCCGTCTTATATTGCTTGATTCTTGCCTTTGTTTACAAAGAGATTACCCTCGAAGATTTACCCAACATCCTAGTAAATTCAGTCTCGACCACCGCCATCGTGATGCTCCTAATTGGAACATCTATCAGTATGTCGTGGATCATGAGTTACGAAAATATACCACAAAGCATTACAGAAACACTAATTGGGATCAGCGATAATAAGATTGTTATACTGCTGATTATCAATATGATACTCCTTTTTGTGGGCATCTTCATGGATATGACGCCCGCAGTTTTGATTTTTACGCCGATCTTTTTGCCGGTGGTCACAGAATTGGGAATGGACCCCACTCATTTTGGGATCATCATGGTACTCAATCTCTGTATCGGTCTATGTACACCGCCAGTTGGTTCGGTCTTGTTTATCGGTGTTGGGGTAGCCAAAACTACTATTCAGAAAGTAATTCGGCCACTATTACCGCTATTTTTGGCAATGTTAGTAGCTTTGATCATTGTCAGTTACGTACCAGGACTTAGTCTCTGGTTACCTAGTTTGTTTGGCTTTTAGGTATTACTAACAAGGACTAGCAAAAAGGGCTATATGAGTAGAGCAACAATATGTCAACACATTATAGATAACGGAATCATTGCGATCGTTAGAACAAAACAACCGATCAACCTGGTCAAACTGGTGCAAAGCTATGCTGCCGGTGGTATCAAGTCCATTGAGATCACCATGAATACACCAGGTGCTTTGGAGGCCGTACGCGAAATATCCCAAACAATGCCAGATGTACGGATTGGGGTTGGAACGGTTCGCAATACCGGGGAGGCAGGCCAGGCTATTGAACATGGTGCCAGGTATTTGGTGACGCCCATTACAGACCCAGAGATCATCGAGATTGCTCATAAAAACGATATTCCGGTAGCGATGGGAGCTTTTACTCCTACAGAAGTCTATAATGCACATCAATTTGGCGCCGACCTCATCAAGCTGTTTCCTGCGGGTAACTTAGGGATACCTTATATGAAAGCAGTGCTCGCGCCGATGCCCCCGATGAAACTAGTGCCTACTGGCGGTATCAATTTGGATAATGCCCGTGATTGGTTGGATGCCGGTGCCAGTGCTTTGGGAGTCGGCAGCGCGTTGGTTGATCCCCAGTTGATCGAACAGGAGGACTTTGCCGGCCTGACGCAATTAGCCAAAGAATTTGCCAGTCTTGTAGAATTATCTGCTTAGCTTTGTAGCCTCTAAGTATTAATTTAGAAGGTTAAGAAGCCATACATGGAGGATAGTTCGATCAGTCTAAATAAGTTTATCAGTCAAACGGGAATCTGTTCTCGTCGCGAGGCCGATCAGTGGATCATGGCTGGGCGAGTAGAGATCAATGGGCAGCCGACACAAAAAGGTAACCGGGTATTCCCAGGCGACCAGGTAACCGTTGATGGGAAACCCCTTAAAGAGAAGCCCAAGTCCATCTACTTGGCTTTCCATAAACCCGTTGGGGTAACTTGTACGACCGATCGTAAAGACAAGGATAATATTATTGATTTCATCGGGTACCCTTCTCGTATTTTTCCCATAGGTAGATTGGATAAGGCTTCTTCTGGCTTGATTTTTCTCACCAATGATGGAGATATTGTAAATGAGATCTTACGAGAGGAAAATCAGCACCAAAAGGAATATGTCGTCAAGGTTAATCGCCCTATTAGTCAGCGCTTTGTTGAGCGCATGAGCGAGGGCATTCCAATTCTAGGAACCAAAACCAAGCGCTGCATCGTTGAAAAACAGTCAAAATTTATCTTTCGGATCATCCTCACCCAGGGCCTCAATCGACAGATTAGACGCATGTGTGAGTTTTTGAATTATCGCGTGGTAAGTCTGAAGAGAATCCGTATCATGCAAGTCCAGCTCGGCAAATTGGAAGTAGGTAAATGGCGGTACTTATCGGAGCAAGAAATGCGGCAGATTAAGCACCAAATTCAAGTACCCAAAGGAAAAAGTTAATCCCTCCTTTTAAGTCAAAGCATTTCCGTTAAGATTTGTAACTTTTCCCGGCAAGCAAGTATCTTGTACGCAAAGCTAATCACTCCTATATGGATGCTAATTTGCTCTTTACCATTTTAGTGGCCTTTGGTACGTTTCAGGCTTTATTCATGGCCATAGTCCTATTAGGAGGTCGTCGGAAGGGCTTGGCAAAGCCCCTTTTTGCCATCTTACTCTTGATTGAAGGGATTACGTTGCTGGAGCGCCTGCTAGCCGATACGAATTTGATTGAATCCCTTCCACACCTATTGGGTATCAGTTATCCATTGAGTTTCATTAAGCCGCCCTTGGTCTTGTGGACCGCCAAAGCGGTCATCGACCAAAGTTTCCGATTACAAAGAAAGCAACTATACCACCTGATTCCCTTTTTTTTGATGTTGTTGATTCAACTTCCTTTCTACTTTTCTCCAGCAGACGAAAAACTGGCTTTTGTACAGGCTTTTTTAGAAAGAGTCCCTAGCTATACAAGTCTTGACTTCTACTTATCATTGTCCTTCTTCGCCTATATCGGAATCTATCTGATTTTGACTTTACAGTTGCTGAAAGAATATAAGAAGCACATCAAGAACAATTATCTCGCCAATTGGAATTACCGAATTCTCCTGCTCTATACCGTAGTGATGGGCATCAATCTAGTGTACTTTCTGATCTTACCCTCGGGACTCTTGGAGGCTCCTATCTTTCATAAGATTAGTATGCTAGTCATGACCTTTTTGATCCAATCCATCGCCTACAGTTTCTTCAGTAAAGCAGAGATTTTTAGTCAAAATGTGCAGGCGGATCTTAGCCAATTGAAACAAAGAAGAGCAGACGAAGAAAGGATCAAAAGCTTGTTCGAGAGGGACAAAGTCCATTTGGATGATACACTAAGTCTCGATCAATTCGCCGGAACGCTACAGCTACCTAAAAAGTACGTGTCTGATATCATCAATCAGTCTATGGGGTACTCCTTTAAAGAACTACTGAATAACTATCGCATCGAGGAATCTGTACAGATGATGCGACTAAATACAGATCCGAAGAAGAGTCTAATTGATATTGCCTACTCCTGTGGCTACACCAATAAGGTTAGCTTCTATCGAAGCTTCAAAAAGAAAATGGGAATGGCACCATCTGAGTATTATCACAGTATAGTTGCCAATACCGCCTAGAGCGTACCTCAAAACTGTTTTTGATGGCGAAAATGAGTAGCTTTTGCATTGAATAAGGTGAAAAAAGGGACGAGAGCCTGGGCTACTTGACATTATTCACGCAAGTATGTCCTAAAAGCGCCCTTTGCAGCGCGAAGTATAGTTTTGAGATTCAGTTTAGTCAATTGTGATGCATTACCTATAACTATAAAACCCAAAGACAGATCGTCATGACTCAATTTGGCAAATACCTTGTTATACTCTTTGGATTATTCCTGATAGGCGTGGGGATATTGATGCTTTGGCGACCCGCCAAAGCCAGAGCATACTTAAAGCAAGCAGGAAGTACCAATTTGATCAACTACGCCGAAATAACGATTCGGATGATACCGGCAGCAGGATTGGTCCTAAGCGCTGAACTATCTCAATTCCCGGAAATATTTAAGCTGCTGGGTTGGTTCATGATAGCGACTTCTATCGTCTTGTATTTCGTACCTCGAAGAATCCATCATGCTTATGCATTATGGTGTGCGGATATGCTTACGCCAGGGTATATACGCTTACTTGCTCCCGCCTCCTTCCTTTTTGGAGGTGCTGTTCTATATGCAATACTTTAGTAACGTAAAGTTTGAAAAATTGAGGTTACAAAACCTTTTTGTAACGGCTTTCCGTACATAGATAAATACCTATGCGGAAATTCTTATTGACTAGAACGTACCATTATGTCACAAACAAACAAAGAACTGTGGGAAAGCCGTTTGGCCTACTTCGATCAATTGGTCGCGCGCTGTCCCGAATTTGAAAGAAAAGGAAAGACCATGCCTTATACCTCTTCCAATGGGCACATGTTTTCTCTGCTCAACAAGGCAGGGGAATTGGGCGTCCGATTATCTAAAGAAGAAGGGCAAGTCTTTAGAGACAAGCATCAAACAGGCAATTTCACTTCTCACGGTGCCACCATGCGAGGGTATGTCCTGATCCCCGAATCACTGTATGGTAATGATAAAACCCTAATCGATCTTCTACAGAAGGGGTTTGAATACGTGAATTCGCTTCCACCTAAATAGGGTTCTCCCACATGTAGTTAGATTCTCCGTAGACTTTTTGCCATAAATATCTTTTCTTTGGGGCAAAAGTAAAGCGATGAGTCAATTCAAACACTTCGAGATCACGATCCGGGATTATGTTGCACAAGTGTCCTTCAACCGGCCGCATAAGGCCAATGCCTTACACATGGAAGCTTGGGAAGAGATGCAAGAGATCTTCGAAAGGCTGGATGAGTTGGACGAGGTACGAGTAATTATCTTAACAGGTGAAGGAAAGCACTTCTGTGCCGGTATTGACCTAGATCTATTGACCGGCCCTAATACCTATTTAGATATCAAATGTGAGGGGAGGAAAAGGGAAGCCTTGCGGCGTTCTATCCTTAAACTACAAAATAGCATTACGGCACTTGAAAAATGTCGGAAACCTGTAATTGCAGCCATTCATCGAGCATGCATCGGTGGGGCGGTTGATATTGTATCGGCCTGCGATATGCGCTACTGTACCCAGGATGCCTACTTTGCTATTAAGGAAATTGACCTTGGATTTGCTGCAGATATCGGTACTTTACAACGCTTGCCTAAAATCATAAATTCAGGTATAGTCGCAGAATTAGCGTATACCGGCCGCCATGTAAGTGGGGAAGAGGCAAGGGATATAGGGCTCGCGACACGCTTGTATAAGGATCAGGAGGATATGATGGCAGAGGTAACCCAAATAGCAAAGATGATTGCCGCAAAATCGCCTTTGGCCATCCGAAGTACCAAGCAAATGTTACTGTACAGCCGTGATCACTCTGTGCCGGAATCCTTGGATTATATGGCAAGCTGGAATGCGGGCGTACTATTATCCAAAGACTTAGCTGAAGCTTTTCAGGCCAGTGCTGAAAAAAGAGAACCAACATTTGAATAAACCAACTTGAACATGAAAGTATTCCAATTATTGCTTTGCCTCGTCTTGATAGTAGGCTGCCAACGGAAATCCACGACTACCGAAGAAGCTACCGCTGCTCCTTGGATTCAGTTGTTTAATGGCCAGGATATGACCGGATGGACGCCAAAGATCAAAGGTTATGAATATGGAGATAACT
>JAHQWA010000055.1 GCA_019634045.1 Saprospiraceae bacterium | reverse complement strand
GCTAAAGGACTACAGGTCTCAACAACTCCCACAATATCAATCCTTCCAGCATAAGAAGAAAGAACTTATCCAGCAGTATCGAGACCATCTCAGGTTATCAGAATTTGAACCCAAGGTCTTGAGTTCTTTCGTCCGTAATCGTCTGATTGATCAAGTGTACCTCCCGATTATTGGGGATAATTTGGCCAAACAAATCGGTACAGTCGGCGCCGAAACGCGGACCGATCGGATGGGGCTGCTTTTATTGCTCTCTCCTCCTGGTTATGGCAAAACGACGCTCATGGAGTACATCGCCAATCGATTGGGTTTAATTTTCATGAAGATTAATGGCCCCGCCTTAGGACATCATGTCGTCAATCTAGACCCAAGCGAAGCGCCCGATCGATCAGCTGGAAAAGAACTAGAGAAGTTGAATGTCGCCCTGGAAATGGGGGATAATGTCATGATCTACTTGGATGACATACAACACTGTCATCAAGAATTTTTGCAAAAGTTTATCTCTCTATGTGATGCGCAACGAAAGATTGAAGGGGTTTGGAAAGGAGCGACAAAGACCTATGACCTCCGCGGTAAGCGAGTTTGCGTGGTAATGGCCGGGAATCCTTATACAGAAAGTGGTGAACGCTTTCGAATACCGGACATGCTGGCCAACCGTGCTGATATCTACAACCTAGGTGATATAATTGGCGACAGTGCCGAGGCCTTTAAAATGAGCTATATAGAGAATGCCCTGACTTCCAATAGTATTCTAGCTAGGCTAGCTGGTAAAAGTATGGAAGATGTTCATCAGATTGTCAAGATGATACGATCTGGCCAAAAAACACCAATGGAATTGAAAGGTTCCCATACCCCAGCCGAATTGAACGAATACATTGCGGTACTCAGCAAGTTATTGAGCATTCAAGACATCATCTTGAAAGTTAATCAAGCCTACATCTATTCCGCTGCGGTCGCGGATGAAAACCGCACCGAGCCCGCATTTAAACTCCAAGGTTCCTACAGGAACATGAATAAATTGGCCGAAAAGATCGTTCCAATCATGAATGATGAAGAGCTGCAAACACTCATGCTGAGTCACTACGAAGGTGAAGCACAAACCTTGACTAGCGGCGCTGAGGCCAATATGTTAAAACTGAAGGAGTTGATGGGCGTCCAGAATGCCGAAGAAGAAAATCGCTGGAAGGCAATTAAACAAAACTTCCAGGCCAAGCAACGGCTTTTTGGAGCAAATGCGGATGATCCCGTGATCCAAGTAGCTGCCCAAATGAACCGCCTGAATCAGCAAATCAGTGAATTTAGAGAAAACTTCGGGCGCTAGTGCCGGCCCATATATAGCTAGGTATTGTTAAGCGTTTTTGTTACTTTTGCAGCCAAGAACACGCTAATCGATCATGAAGTATAAAAGTGTAATTGGCTTTACGACCTTGATTTTCTCTTTCCTGTTTCTCTTTGGCTGTAAAAGTGAAACCGTCGACAATACGGATCAATTGATCGGTCGGTGGGATATTCGCGAGGCTAAACGAAATGGCCAGGCGACCGAATCATTGGATCAGTTGTACTTTGAATTCTTCCAAGATGGGAACATGAAGACCAATATCTTGGGAGCGGACGAAGAAGCCACCTATGAATTGGACAGTAAAGTTATTCGGCAGCGAGAAAGCCAAATGCCAATTGACTATACCATTGAATCCATTAGCGATACCTCATTGATCATGAATGCCACGATCAATCGATTCAATTTCCGATTTCAACTAGGTAAGACTGTCGAGGAGGAATAATTTCTTCTTCTATTCGTCATTCTGGCGGGCGATCTTTAAGGTGATTGCGCCTTAAAGGGAAGCTAGGCGTGCCCTGTGGTAGTTTTTTCTGCTCCTGAATGACCAAAAAATACATTCTTCAAGTAATTTTTTACTATGAAATTCCGTCTACGCCTGGGTGAAATCTTCTTAATTGAAATGGTCTTCTATCTCATCTGCTGGCTCTCGAATGACTACTTGGGCAGTATGATAAGCCTCATCTTTGGCTCCTTATTCCTGGCCATCCTCTTGGTTTCCCTAGTCGTCGAATTGATCGAAAGATCTAGGGTTCCCCGATGGTATTTTTATTTTATGCTCCTATCTGTGATCGCTCCTGTCCTATCGGCCGCTATCTATCTCAGTATAACCCAAGGGGTAGACTGGATGAATGTCAATTAAAGCGCCCCTATTCCACCCTTTCATACTCAAACACAATCGGCATATTCGTTCCAGTTGCCTGATTGTACATGGAATAGTATATCGTCAAGTAGGTATCATCCAACTCTTGGATTATACCACTGCTATTGGTACCGAACATTGGAGAGCTAATATTGATGGCATTTCCTGATACCGTGTAATTGTTGAAATCAGAACCAGTGGTCGAAAACCCTTGCACCGTACCGTTTGCGTGAAAAGTGTAGGTCACTTTATAGAATTCGATGGCTCCTGGATAAGTCTGCGTAAGAGACTGGCCATTGGAAGTCATATCGACTAATTCCCAAGTGCCTATGATCAGTTCGCGATTGGTTTGGATACCTGAACCTTCAGTCGGTTCATAAGTGCCATCCTCAAATTGCGTCTGCCCCCCGGAGTAGTCCTGCTCCTCATAATCGGCGCCAGCTGCCACTCCTGCCAGTATGACCACCACCACTACAGCCGTTCCGATGGCCCACCACATCCAGGTTTGGCTTTTCTTTTTTGGCGGAGCTTGCACAGCTGAAGCGGTGTAGGTAGAACGAACGGGTGCCTCCTCCATAGGAGGTGGACTACTATAGGTCAAGGGCTCCTGCTGTAGAGGCCTTTCTTCCGTAGCCTTCTGCCGCTCCTGAATCAAACGTTTTTGACGACAATGCCGGACCAATTCCTCTACCTTTGGGTTATTGTCAATCTTCAGGGCCTCATTGAAGTATTGCAGGGCTAGTTTGAAATTTTGTTGCTTCATGGCCTGCTCTCCTTCCTCATAGTACTCCAGAAATTTCATCCCACTGTGGCAAAGGTTAATTTGTTCCTCGATATATTGGTAAGAAGGCACGAAGTTCGGCAGGTGAAACTCCAAACTTTTCCGGTACTTTTCTCTAGCCTCCTTGAGGTCCTTCTGATGATATAGATCTTCAGCTTCTTGAACCAACTGTTTGAATTGCCGTTCAATTTGGCCTCGCTCAGCATCCTCCTTGGCCATTTGCTCCAGGAGTTCTTTCCGCTCTTCGTGACGGATACGGATTGAGGCCAAGCGTTCCCTGGCTTCCGCCAGATATTTTCCGGCTGTCAAATATTTTTGGATGTACGTTTGGTAAGCCAACTCATTGTCTTTGAGTAAGGTGCTCTTCCAGATATCTTCTTCTTTGAGTGACAACACCTCCCTACGAGCAATCACTGCATATTGTCCCTCTGGAAAATAATCCAGATAGTTTTCAAAATCCTGCAAACTTCCTTTTTGCAGTACCTGCTCCCACAATTGCGCTTCTGCCACTTTTAAGTGAAAGACAAACTCCCCTCCCTCATCAGCGGAGTTCTGAATCCGGCCTTCCACAGGTGTTTGTTGTGCTTTGCCATGCACGTAACTCTTTACGTACTGTACCAAAGAAGTAGTATTTATCGCTTTCTCTGTATTCTTCTTCAGGTAGGTAATGATGCCTGCGGCAAAAGGACTATTTTCACCAGGTGCGCCATCCGCTACCGTTTCTTGCCGTCCGGAAGTAAGAATTCGACGGGATTTAAACGCCTCATCGACTAGGCCGGCTCGTTTTTGCACCACCAAAGTCCCGGAAAAACAAGAGTCTACGATTAGCAATGTGTGATGCGTTTCGATGGCATTCACCCGCTTAATGATATTGGAGTTGGAGATGTACCGGTCCTCTGTATCCTGACTAGCATCAATAGGCACCCAATATCCCTCATCAAATTCACTATCATAGTGACCATGACCGGAGTACAAAAAGAGCAAATTATCTGCCTCCGTAACTTCGCGCTTCAATTCGCGAATTTTCCGATAAATATTGGCTTCGGTAGCCTCTTCATTGGTGAGGAGGTATACATGATCTGATTCAAACTGATACTGCTGGATCAATACCGTGGCAATATCCTGAATATCCTTAACGGCATTATTTAGCCTAGGCCAATGATGGTATTCATCAATACCGATGGCAAACAGGAAATTGCGGGCATTAGATTTGTTTTTGCTATTCTTTTTTGAAGGACCAATTCCTCGTTCCATTTTGGCTGGGTTTTGGGTTAATACTCCACTAGGGTCTCCGATAGGCGTTCGAAGGGGGAGCCGAATTACGAGATCATCATATTTGTAATGGAGTGAGTAGGAATAGGCTTCAAATTAACATTTTTTCTGTTAAGATGCTAGACTTTACGGCCAAACATCAACTAAGCCTTGGGTGGACTGTAGCGTTCTACGAAGGCTTTCATATCATCCACCATGGCTGGTGACCCCATAGCGATCGTCGCCTTTTGGTGTAGCTCTCGCATTTCCAGGTCAAGTATCCGTTCTAGTTGGCAAGAGATAGCCTTGCCCCCCGCCTGCTCAACAATAAAGGATAAAGGGTTGCATTCATACAATAGCCGCAGTTTACCTTGGGGATATTTACGAGTATTCGGATACAAGAAGATGCCACCTTGGAAGAGGATGCGGTGTATATCCGAAACCATGGAACCGATATAGCGCAAGCGCAAATTCATATCGCTACAATGGTCGATGAATCTACGCATTTCCACATCGAACTTCAGATAATACCCTTGGTTGACGGAATAATAATTACCGCGTTCTGGAATTTGAATGGAACGGTGAGACAAACAGAATTCTCCAATGGTAGGGTCAAGCGTAAAGCCATTTACTCCTGCACCCGTACTATAGACCAATAAGGTGGACGTACCGTACAGGACGTAACCCGCCGCGACCAACTCAGTACCTTTTTGTAGAAAGTCTTGCAATTGGCAAGGCTCGGAAGGGTCAGTTAAGCGTCTGTAGATACCGAAGATCGTTCCAACAGATACATTGACATCGATATTGGAAGAACCATCCAAGGGATCAAAAACCACTACATACTTGGCTGATTTCGATTCCAAAACGGGAAAAGGGATAAAGGCTTCGTTTTCCTCCGAAGCTACCCCGCAGCATTCACCGCTATTCTTGAGACAATCAATCAGTTTATCGTTGGCGTATAAGTCCAGTTTTTGGACCACGTCGCCCGAGGCATTTTCAGCATCTGCCACTCCGAGGATGTTTAGCAGTCCTGCTTTGTTTACCTCGCGATTTACGATCTTGGCAGCTACCCCAATATCTCGCAATAATCCGGTCAATTCCCCCTTGGCTAATGGAAAGTCTTTTTGACGTCGAAGGATAAATTCGTCAAGCGTAACTATTCTACTCATATTTGGTTGGTAAATATTTGATTTAGGACTGAACTAAAGCTGGTGTAATCGAGTTTTTAGTTTAAGTTTGCATCCTGTTCCTGGAATAGTCGCTTAGGCTGGCAAAGATAGTAATTCACTTAGAGGAAAATAGGGAAAAGGCATTCAAAACAATATACTTCCCGCACAATTTTTGGCTTAGTCATCTTGCCGCTATAAGTGTACAGGACAAAAATTGTCAGTGAAGGAAAAATACTTCAAGGCCCGTGAAAGAACTTGCCGTACTCAATAAGTTTTTTGTCAGATATCGTTGGCATTTGCTGCTAGGGATCGTATTTGTATCTGCCTCCAATTATTTTCGTGTTTTGCAACCTCGCATGATCCGGGAAGCCCTAGATCTCGTCGTTGATAATATCAGCTATTTTTATCTTTTTGAAGGTTTCGAGGTACAAGGAGAATTGTTTAGTGTACTCGGTCAAACCCTGATGTTTTTTGGCATCTTGGTACTCTTGCTAGCTTTGGCAATGGGTGTTTTCATGTACTTTATGAGACAGACCATTATCGTTATGTCGAGGCTGATCGAATACGATTTGCGGAAAGAACTGTTCGGGCACTACGAAAAATTATCGCTGGCTTTTTACAAACGAAATAAGACGGGAGACATGATGGCGCGGATCTCCGAAGATGTATCCAAGGTAAGGATGTATTTGGGACCAGCGGTCTTGTACGGAATCAATCTCGTATCGCTCTTCGTTTTTGTGATCTATTCCATGATTTCAGTTAGCCCTACCTTGAGTTTATATTCACTGGCTCCCCTACCCTTTCTATCGATTTCAATCTACTATGTCAGCCACATTATTAATAAGCGCAGCACCGTTATTCAGAAGCAATTGGGGCAATTGAATAGTAATGCTCAGGAGGTATATTCAGGGATCCGAGTCGTAAAGTCCTATGTACAGGAAGCGCCGATGACAAATTTCTTTCGGCATGAAAGTGAGGATTATAAAGAGAAGGCTTTAAGGTTAGTGAAGGTGGAATCCTTGTTTCACCCTGTCATGTTGTTACTGATTGGGGCGAGTACAATTATCACCGTGTACGCAGGAGGAATGTTGGCGGTGCGAGGAGAGATCACTGCCGGCAACATTGCTGAGTTCGTCATTTACGTAAACATGTTAACCTGGCCAGTTACAGCTACGGGCTGGATCGCGTCGATTATTCAGCAGGCTGCTGCCTCTCAAAAGCGAATTAATGAGTTTTTACAGACAGAGCCCGATATTCAGAACCTAGTGGAGACGGATGATACCCCCTTGGAAGGTAGCATTACTTTTAAGGATGTGGATTTCGTCTATCCTGATACCGGTATCCAAGCCTTACAGGATGTGAATTTCGAGCTCAAAGCTGGGCAAAAAATGGCGATCATTGGACGAACCGGTTCGGGTAAAACCACTATTGCTGATCTCTTAGTGCGGATGTATGATGTCTCCGAAGGAAGCATAGAAATAGATGGTAAGAATATTGAGGCACATGATCTGAATAAGTTGCGCAGGCAGATTGGCTACGTGCCACAGGATGTATTCCTCTTTTCAGATACCATATCCCAAAATATAGCCTTTGGACGGCGAGATGCCAGCCAGGAAGAAATTGAGGAATTTGCGCGGCATGCGGCGGTGTATGACGACATCATGGGCTTAACGGAAGGCTTCAAGACCATGGTGGGTGAGCGTGGCGTCACCTTATCCGGCGGTCAAAAGCAAAGGGTTTCGATCGCACGCGCACTAATCAAGCGTCCAGATATCGTTATCCTTGACGACTGTTTATCAGCTGTAGATACCAATACGGAAAAGCAAATCTTAGGCTATTTCACGTCAGCACTCTCTGACAAAACCGCCATTATCATCACCCACCGCATCTACTCCCTGTTACAATTCGATAAGATCATCGTCTTGGATGAAGGTAAGATTGTGGAAGAAGGTACCCATAGCGAACTACTACAGCAAAAAGGGTACTACTACCAGCTCTATGAAAAACAAACCATGGAAGAGGAAGAGGTCTAATTACAACTCCAAATTTGGCTCCAGGCGCTCATCTTCCCTCGCATAGAATTCATTAATAATCTTGATGACCTCCTGTGGATCATCAGTGACCGGAATTAGCTCCATGTCCTTAGGGCTGATATTGGATTCTTGTTCAAGCATAACCGTCTTAATCCATTCTATCATACCTGCCCAAAACTTGGTGCCCACCAAGATGATCGGCACTCGCGTAATTTTACCTGTTTGTACTAAGGTTAGCACTTCAAATAGTTCGTCCATCGTACCATAGCCACCAGGCAGGGCTATGAATGCCTGGGCATATTTTACAAACATCACCTTGCGCACAAAGAAGTAGCGAAAGTTGAGATTGTTATCGGGGTCAATAAATTGATTGTGGCTTTGCTCAAAAGGTAGGTTGATGTTTAGGCCTACAGAGTTACCGCCCGTAAGAAAAGCTCCTTTATTTCCAGCTTCCATGATACCGGGTCCTCCACCAGTAATCACGCCATATCCCTCCAGTGTCAACAGACGCGCAATCTCAACCGCTAGCTTATAATAAGGATGATCGGGTTTCGTCCGGGCTGAACCAAATATAGAAACGCAGGGGCCTGCGTGATTCAGTGTTTCAAAGCCTTCGACAAATTCGGAGATCACCTTGAACATGGTCCAGGAGTTTTCTCCTTTCAGTACGGTCCCCCATTGTTTCATGGGGTGTTTTTCATGGGTTTTTAATTCGTTGTTTTCCATAATTTCGGTTTTTTGATCAGCGCAGCATTCAGTGAGCAGCTAAAAAAGGCCCGATTTTGCGCAAATCGGGCCTTAAATTAACACTTTAAGCGAGGATTTAGTTGGTCTCGCTAATTATTCTTAAAGGCTGAAAAAGCCTCTTCTATGTATTTGTGTAGCTCCTCCGGATTGGAGAATCTTTCAAAGACTTCCTTCAATCGTGGGGAACGGGCAGCGCTGGAAGGAAAGACATGTTGCACTACATCTGACTTGGTAATCTTCTCCCCACTTAAGATGATCAAGCGCTCGATAACGTTGCGGAGTTCTCGGATGTTACCCGTCCAGTTTACACTTTGCAGCGCCTGAATCGCGGCGGGTTCAATTTGCTTAGAGCTCACGCCATATTCTTGGCAGATCTGTTTATTGAAGTAATCTACCAGCTGTGGGATATCATCCCTCCTTTCGTTTAAGGCTGGTACATCAATGATGATGACGGCTAAGCGATGATAAAGATCTTCTCGAAAACGCCCCGCATCAATTTCTTTGCGCAGGTCTTTATTCGTAGCCGCTATCACGCGAACATCTACCTGAATTTCTTTGTCTCCTCCTACTCGAGAGATTCGGTTTTCCTGTAAGGCTCGGAGCACCTTAGCTTGAGCAGAAAGACTCATGTCTCCGATCTCGTCCAGGAACAAAGTCCCCCCGTTTGCTAATTCAAACTTCCCAATTCGCTGTTTTACCGCTGAGGTAAAAGCACCTTTTTCATGTCCAAACAACTCACTCTCAATGAGTTCAGAGGGAATAGCTGCACAGTTTACCTCTACAATGGGATTGCTGACTCTTGGACTCTTTTCGTGTATCCATCTCGCCACGAGTTCCTTCCCCGTTCCATTCGGTCCAGTGACCAGCACTCGAGCCTCGGTAGGTGCCACTCTATCAATGGTTGCCTTGATGTTATTAATGCCTTCTGATCCCCCGATCATCTCCTGCACTTTGGCTTTAGAGACTTTTCGTTTGAGCACCTTTGTTTCGGTGATCAAACTGGATTTATCCATGGCATTGCGGATAGTAATTAGGAGTCGATTAAGATCGGGTGGTTTAGAAATGAAATCGAAAGCGCCCTTCTTCACGGCTTCCACCGCCGTGTCAATATTGGCATGACCGGAGATCATGATAACAGGGGTGTCGTGGGCCAATAATTGGATACGTTCTAAAGCATCCATTCCATCCATTTTGGGCATCTTAATATCCAAAATGATGACATCGAATTTATTCTGCTTTAGTTTGACCAAACAATCAAGACCATCAACAGCTTCATCGACCTGATATTTTTCAAATTCTAAGATCTCACGTAGGGTACGACGAATGCTGCGTTCATCGTCGACGATTAGGATTCTAGCCATACGCGTAAATAGTGTTTTTGTGTGTAAGCTTAGTGAGTTAACGGATTCGCTTTCACAGTTTTGATAATGAACGACCGAAAGATATTGTTTAATTACGTGTTTTTTCAAACAATAGTTGCAGCATCTAGGGTTTGGATCAGGATGATTCGAATACCTCCATTGTATCCTGAAGGAAATATTAAAGGCAAACCATCAAAATTAAGTAATTTCATCAGATAATTTCTGGAAGTGTCAGTCACCGCCTACTCCTTTTGCATCAGCTGTCGACCGCTCACTTCAATCACTTAAGCCTTACAATAATGCAACGAGTTACCTTACTTTTACTTGCCTTAGTCCTATTATTTACTTGCCAACCATCCAAAGAAGTACAAGAAGTCAATCTACCCAGCCCCGATCCAGATCATGGGGCACTAAGTGTGCCTGAGGGCTTCGGAGCCTTTATCGTAGCAGATACCCTAAAGGGTCTACGACATATAGTGGTACGAGAAAATGGAGACATCTACGTCAGCCATGGCCGAGCACAAGATGGATCTGGCCACAAAGCCCTTAGAGATACGGACAATGATGGAAGAATAGATTCTATTGCCGCCTTTGCCAGTACAGTCGGCACCGGCATGAATCTACATAAGGGCTATCTATACATGGCCAATGATTCCATGGTCTTTAGAGCCAAACTCAATGAGGATGAGCTCCTCCCCTCTTCTGCTTTAGATACCATCGCTTTTATGCCTAACACCAATAATGGTCACCGATCTAAAACGATGACCTTTGATGGAGCAGGAAATATGTATGTAAATATTGGTTCCTTCTCTAATGCCTGTTTAGAAGAGGCCAGAACCAAAGGATCGACGGGCATGGACCCTTGCCCTGAATTGAGTTATCGCGCAGGAATTTGGAGATTCAGCGATGATAAATTGAACCAGACGCAGGCAGAAGATGGTCATCACTATGCTACAGGCATTCGCAATGGGATGGCCCTCCGATGGAATACATCGACCAACGCTCTGTATTGCGTACAGCACGGCCGGGATCAACTATTCGGCCTATACGATAATTTATTCACAGAAGAACAAAGTGCCTTGCTACCCTCTGAGGAATTCTTGCAAGTGAATGACGGAGATGATTTCGGCTGGCCCTACTGCTATTTTGATCATTTTCAGGATAAGAAAATATTGGCTCCAGAATACGGAGGCGATGGTAAAACAGAAGGACGATGTGAAGGAATCAAGCATCCGGTAGTTGCTTTCCCGGGGCATATGGCACCCAATGACCTCCTGTTTTATACTGGCAATCAATTCCCAGATCGCTACAAAAATGGTGCCTTCATCGCCTTCCATGGCTCCTGGAATCGCGCCCCCTATAACCAGGGCGGTTATTTTGTGGCATTCGTTCCTATGGAAGATGGGCAGGTCAGTGGAGACTGGGAAATTTTCGCCGACGGTTTTGTCGGTCCCAATCCAGTGGCCTCCCCTCGAGATGCTGTATATCGCCCCTGTGGTTTAACGCAAGGGCCCGATGGCTCGATCTATGTTACCGATTCTAGGAAAGGACGGATCTGGCGCATAGCTTATTATGGAGAGGACTATCAGTCTGATCCTTCTTCCGGGGCTGCTTCGCCCAAAGACAAAGTCTTTGCGATCAATGCCACCGCCGAGGAAGCCGCAAGTGGTGAGATGGCAGCAGGCCAAGCTAGCTATGAACAGTATTGTGCCGTTTGTCACATGAAAGATGGAGCCGGTGTCCCCGGTATGAACCCACCTTTGAAAGGTGTAGATTGGGTAACGGGTGATAAAGAACGCTTGATTGGTGTGGTTCTGAACGGATTAAGGGAGCCATTAGAAATCAATGGTGAAACCTACCGAAATGCGATGGCCGCCTTTCCCTATCTCTCCGATGAGCAGATTTCCGAAATCCTGACCTATATCAGAAGTCACTTTGGAAATGAGGCAGATGCAGTTAGTGTTGAGGAGGTGAAGGCAGTAAGAGGAGATGACACCTAAAGAAAAAGCGCAGGCGGTTAACCGCCTGCGCTTCCGATCCATGTTTTGAAGGAGACATTGCACCGCTAGGCAATCTGGGCCTATTGGTTCAACATCACATTTCATTGTGGGTAACTATGTACTGTTTTGGTTAGCCATCCACGGGTTTCATTTGGTTTCTTGGAATGTAGGATGTAGGGGATTTGGGGTGTTGTTCAAGGGATTATTGGGGGATAATGGTTGCTAAAATTCCGGGATTAACGTGGTTTAGGGTTTAGGGTTTAGGGTTTAGGGTTTAGGGTTTAGGGTTTAATAGGGATTACTGTTCAGGGATTGTTTTGGGATTGTTTGTTTTCATTTGGCTTTCATATTACTGTGGATTGGGGGAATAAAATGTCCCGTGATTTTTATACTTTTTTTCAGAAAAACGACAACACAAACCTCAACTACCTGACAATCAAACACTTAAAAAATGGTGTTTTTTAAAAAACTTTTGCAACTACATTACAACTCCTATAATTGTTGCCCTTTCCCCCGATCTACCTGATCCGTACCTTGCGATATTTGACTACAGGTAAACCACCGATTTTTGGTATTGATACTCAATTTCCCAACCCTTTACCAATTTTGCTTGTCTTACAGGAATAGAATCAAAGAACTAGACATGACACCACATAAAAGCATCTTCGCTCTCGCCCTCTTAATTTGCCTTGTTTCAACCAAGATGAATGCTCAAGCCAATTTTCGATGGGGCCTTTATACACAATTGAGTCAAGGAAACATTTCTGATATCTATGAGTGGCGCAATTTCCTCTGCTTTGAGGCTTGTAGTTCGGAAGGGCATAAATCGGCCTTCAGCTATGAAGTGGGATTGCTCGGGCAGTTATCAATGGGAAAGAAAATGAATGTACAGGCAAGCCTGGGTTATTCCAGGTTCAACTACATTGAGGAAGAAAGTTGGTCAGATGGGGCTGGTTTTTATATACGAGATACCAAAAGACAGCTACAGCATTTGACACTGGGCTTAGGTCTACAATACAATGTTATGAGCTGGGGGAGTACGCAGAAGCAAGTATACATTTCGGGAGGTATACAAGGTATGTGGAATGCTAAACAGGAGGTAGACTTTGGGATGATCAACTTTGAGGGAACGATTGCCGAATGGAACAGTATGGCCGAATTCGGCATAGGAGTAAAAGGTATGTTGGGCAAAATCCAATGGCAGGCAGGACCTTATTTTCGACTTGCCTTAAACAACTTTGCCAAACCCCTTGCGGAGTCCACTCGAATTACCTCCTTTGATCAATTGAGTCCTCGAGAGTTGGGCATCAAGCTAGCTGTCCTATTTCCCTAAAACAAAAAAACGCAGGCAATTACTTGACCTGCGTTTGAATAGCTGTTTTGAAAATGACCGAAGCCTTAATCAGTAGGGTTTGTTTGGGCATCACCCGACTGGGTTTTAGGCAATCTACAAACTAAAAATTATCACAAAAAGGCTACTTATTCTTTGGTGTTTTGGGGGTCTGGGGATTAACTGGGGTTTTGGCTTTTGGGGTTAAGTTAATGGGATTACAATTGTCGTTTAAATCGGGATTGTTGGATGGTTTTGGGATGACCTTTTGGTTTTTTGTAATTTTCATTTGGCTTTCACTATACTGTGTATTGGTCAAAAAAAATGTCCCCCCTAATGCCATTTTTTTTTCTAAAAAGTTCACTCAAGTCAAATTAACACCTGAATATCAATCTTTTAGGTGAAAAAAAGATTTTGTTTTTTACATAAAGAAGCAGGCTACTTCCCGTCCAAGAAGTACCCGTCGTTCAAATAGATTGGAATTCAAGAAGAATATTTCAGCTCTTTCTTTCCACCAGTTAAGACGTTCGATTTAATTCTTGCAGCGTCATCCAGGCCATAAGACCTGTACTTACTTGCAAGCAATGCTCATCCACATTGAAGGTGTTGGTATGTATTGGCGAGTTGATTCCTTTGGCAGGATTTCCAGTTCCAAGGCGGTAGAAGCAAGCCGGCATTACCTGGGAATAATAGGCAAAATCTTCCCCAGTCATTCGCATGGGAAGATCCACTACATTGTCAGATCCCAAGTATTCTACCGCATAAGCTTTCGCATTGCGGGTTAGATCCGGGTTATTGATCAAGGCGGGATAACCATTGGCGACCTGTAGTTCGCAGGCGCCTCCCATTGCCTTAGCCATTCCCTCCGCTACCTCCTTCATGATGCGGTGGGCTTCATAACGCCAATCCTCATCATAGGTTCGGAAAGTCCCTTTTAGCTTTACTTCGTTTGGAATGACATTGGTAGAGCCCCCGGTAGAGGCGATATAGCCAAAGGTGAGCACGGACGGCATCGTCGGGTTAGCCCGGCGACTAACCACTTGTTGTAAGGCGGTAATAATTTGTGAGGTGATCACAATGGGATCAATACAATTTTGAGGGATAGCTCCGTGCCCGCCTTTTCCAGTGACCGTCATGTATAGTTCATCCGTCGAGGCCATATACATGCCTGGCCTAAAACCCACCTTGCCTACTTGCAGCGGCGGATGTACGTGTTGTCCAAAAATGCTTGCCGGTGCGGGATTTTCTAATACCCCTTCTTTAATCATGATGGAGGCACCACCAGGTAGCATTTCCTCAGCGGGTTGAAAGATCAGTTTGATCGTACCTGTAATTTGATCCTTTAGCTCATTCAGAATTTTAGCGGTCCCTAGCAAGGAGGAGGAGTGTACATCATGTCCGCAAGCGTGCATCACTCCGTCGTTTTTTGATTTATAGGGTACATCGTTAGCCTCCGTAATAGGCAAGGCATCAATATCTGCCCGAAGCGCCACAACCCTACCTTTACCTTTTTTGCCCTCAATCAAACCGACCACCCCATTGTCCGCCACACCGTGTTCAAAAGGGATGCCCCAATCCTTTAATTTACCAGCAATAAATTTGCCGGTCTCCACTTCATGAAAAGACAATTCAGGGTGTTGGTGGATATGTCTTCGTAATTGAATGACCTCCTCATGATACTGTTGCGCTAGAGCTTGAACCTGTTCTTTCACGGCTTCCTTTTTTGATGATTCTCCGACAATTTTTGACGGAAGGCGAAATTAGGGAGTTGCCAGCGAAAAAGTGGAGTTTGGGATAAAAAAATAGCGGGGATAGGAATTAGACGACGAGAAAACGGCGAGAAGCTAGGTCTTGGGACCCAGCTCCTCACCGCCTAACAGTCGGGAAATTTGGATTACAGACAAGTGGTGTACCAATAGCGATGTAGCTGAAGTTTCCGTCAGTAGTGGCCACGCCTAACTTCGGATGCCTGCTGCGCTGCTGATGCCTATTTTTTGTTAGAGCCTTTATTTATTCCTTACTTTCTTACCACTCCCCTTGGTTCTTTCTAGGTGGTATGTAATTTCTAGCTCTTCTTCTGTTTTTTGCTCTACTTGTACGTACAGAACCCAGGGTTTCGATTCTTCATCAGTGAAAAACCACTTGCTAGTACTGCCGTTTTCGCCCTTCTTGCTGTCCTTATGTTTCCACGCTGTCTTACGTGAAATTTCGGCGTTAAACCTAGCTACCAATTCAGCTGGCTGCTGCCCCGCTTCGACCGCCCACTTGATGGTCCACTGATCCTCATCCCCTTCGTAAACGGTAATCTTCCTTTCCGGGTAGGCGATTTTAATTTCATCGAAGATATCATCCACTTTTTGATCGGCTAGTGCTGCTCGTACGTAGTTCCCTTCCACATCCCAATCGTACTCTAGGTTGGTGGCGATCATTTGAGCTCTACCCAAGCCCAGCATCTTAGCTACGAGGTGTAGAGAACCATCCAAACCCGAAGAAAGACCGGCAGTCGTAATAATCTTGCCGTTGTCAACAAAACGCATGTCCTCTACGACTTCGGTCTTGGGAGCTGCCTTGCGCAGGCCAGGGATCAGACTAGCGAAAGTGGTCGCCTTTTTACCGTCTAGCAAACCCGTATTTGCTAAAATATAAGCGCCATTACAAACCGACATGACGGACGCTGCCTCTTTTTCAGTGTCCTTGATCCAGGATAAAACCGCCTTACTATTCTTGGCTCTGGTCACTCCACCCCCAGGAATGACAATCACATCTGCCTTGGGATGGTCAGCTAGCGTATAGTGAGGTACAACTTGCATCCCCATGGCGGTACGAAACATCGTATCAGCTTCAGCTACTAAAAAGACATTAAAACCGGCTTGACCAAAAACCTCATAGGGCCCCGTGTAATCAATGATCTGCACCCCAGGAAAAACAAGAATGGCTACCTGCTTTCTATTCTTTCGAGCTATTTCTCGCATCTTAGCAAAATCATAACGGCTATCAACTAAAGTCATGCTGCAGGACGCACAAGTTCCCGATTCTTCGAATAGCTCACCATCATGTTCGCAGCCACAAGGTGGGCATACATAGGTAACTTTTTGCCCATGCTGAGCAGTCAAGGCGAGTGTAGAAAACAATAACAGCAACAGGAGATTCACTTTTTTCATCTTATTTGATTTGTGGTTTGTTTGATGACAAAGTAAACCTCCTGCCTTCCGAAAATCCAGTAATTAAGCGTCCAGAAAGTCCAATTGCGGGGAAATGGACAAACTTTCGAGCCTGTTTGACCAGGGCTGATTAGTCGGAAGCGAGCAAATTATGTTTTAAGCAAGGCAATATAGGCTTGGTCAAATATGCTATTAAGGACTATCTCCTAGCTGTAGTGGAACCTGAAAGTCCAATGCACGAGGGAAAAAGCACTGCTTATCGGTACAAGCCTGGTAAAGCAATTGGCCTCGTAGCTGATAGGCTCCGCTTTCGGCCTGGACAGCGGGAAGAATAGGAAGTGTAATTTCTAATTCTTCATCAAAGACCGAAAGGGGATCGGTATCATCGGTCAAATAGAGATCCTCCGGTGGCGGGAAGAGCGGGGTGTCTGTCAAAAAAACCTGCTCAGACTCCAATGTCATTTGCGTGTAGACCCAGCGATCACCAGCGCCGGTATCGGCCATAATATGGTAGCCTTCCTCAATTTCGAATATCAGGGGCAGCTCATGTCTTGCTCCCTTTTTTAATGTTATTGTTGAGATTGGTCTGAATTCCACCAAAGGCTCTTTTAGGGAACTGTGATCGTCATACTGCATCTGGCAAGATGCCAGCAGGAGCGAGACTAGCAGGAGCTTATAGGAGTTCATCGAGTACTCTTTTAAGATTAATCAATTCGGCGTCAAAGGCCTTGGTGTCCAGCAATGAGAAAAAACGGATCTTTCCATCCGGATCAATTAACAGATTGGCTGCAAGCATCACTTCGTCACGTGCTAAGTCAGGTAGGACGTCCTGAGGTGCAAAGCTGGCTGCCACACTACCATCCGTATCCAACAAGACCGGAAAGCTGAGTTGAAAATTATCCACGAGTTTCTCTTGTACTAGGTCTCGGTCCTCTTTCACGTCGATAATCAATACTTCGACTCCTTTATCTTGATAATCCTGATAAATCTTTTCGAGATGAGGTGCCTCGACATTGCAGAAGGGGCACCAGGTAGTAGCGATATGCAATACGGTGTATTTCCCCTTCATTCGTTCGGACGAATAGGACGCATCGTAGGTTGTTTTTAAATTGAAGGCAGGGGAATGGGTACCAATGTAGGCCGATTCATAACCCTCAGCGGGCGAGGTGTGCATACAGGAGGAAAGCCCCAGCGCAAAGGTTATGAGGCACAGGAGGAGAAGCAGGTGACGCTTGGTCACCGGAAAGAAATTGGTTTTCATGGTTGAGGTTTTTCAGGTAATAAAAGGCAAAGAACTGGTTGGGTCGATTTATGGTTTTACTGCCAAAATAGAAACGCTCTTGATACCATACTTGGAAGTCGCCCCCTGTGCACTATTGGATAAAAATTGATAGGCTGCATTGTCTTCCATATGGGTGACTTCCAGACCGGCCTCTTCAATCATTTGCAAATAGGTTGCACCGGTGACAGCTCCGCCAATACAGGCCGCCCATAAAGTAGAATTGCAGGTGATACTTTGCGGCAGTTCCACGCCGGAAACAATATCTGAAAAAGCTAGACGTCCGCCCGGTTTCAATACTCTTGCCGCCTCCTGGAAGACGCTGGTCTTGTCCGCAGAGAGATTCACCACTCCATTGCTAATTACAGCATCTACCACTCCCCGTTTTATGGGTAACTCCTCAATGTAACTCCTAGTGAAGTTTACATGATGAAAGCCATTCTTTAGGGCTAACAGAATAGATTTTTCCAACTGTTCCTCAGTCATATCTATACCGAGTACTTTGCCGTAAGGTCCAGTAGCTAGTGCAGCATAAAAAGCATCCATGCCCGCACCACTGCCGAGGTCCACCACAAATTCTCCTGGTTCGATATTAGCTAAGTGAAAGTAGTAACCTACGCCAGCAAAAGAATCCATGGCAGGCTCCGGGATCCGGTCCAGCATACGAGTGGGGTATCCCAGCCTTTCGGCCAATTGTCGACCCATCTCAAAATGAAAGTCGCCTTCCGGGTTTAGGGCGACATCGCGATACATTTTCTTGACTTTTAATTCGAGAGCGTCCGTATCCACCTGGCTAGGTAGTTCTTGGATAGTTTTCATTGATCTTGGTTTTTTGATTGATAATAGACTTTTTTCTAAACTAATCTGTATGAAGCAAAAAGCGCCTTTTTTCTCCTATAAAACCAGTTCAGAATAAAGTTCTAATGTAGAGTATGTTTTCTTTTATTACCTATCAAATCTATGGAGCAATGGAGTGGAAGTAAATAGAAGCTGCTTTACTCTATCTCTTTGTTGAGTAAAGTCGGGCCATACTTGAGTGGATACTACAATAACTATAGAAATCAGACAAAGCAAGGCTTAGACCTGTTATAATCAATGACGACCTCCATTCAATCAAGTATAAGTGTCATTCAATCAAGAGTCGTTGACAAGAGTAGGTTCGGTCAGTGTCTAGCTTCACCTTTACTCCCCTACCTCATTCTTCTTAATTACCCTGAAGACCAAAACACCTATCCCAGCAATTAGGATACCGGCAATTGCTTGACTCGGTCGGCTGATTAGGGTATTGATGAGGAAAGCGGTAACGATGAGGATGAAGATCCAAGGTACAACCGGATAGCCCCAGGTTTTATAAGGACGTTCCTTATCGGCCAGGCGCTTCCGAAAGAGAATTACGCTATAAGCCCCCAAAGCCATGAATAGGAAGTCCATAAAAACCACATAGGTAATCAGATCTGCAAAGGTCCCCCAAAACAGTAGCAACAGAATAGCCCAGAGGGCTTGAATGAGCATAGCATTGGTGGGTGTGCGAAAACGCGGATGTATTTCCGCTAGTTTCTCAAAGAAGAGTCCATCCTTAGCCATGGCGAAATAGATTCGCGGTGCTGACATGGTATAAATGCTAATGGTGCCGAAAATCGAAATGGCAATAGCAATCGCTACGAATTGACCTCCATTTGACAGTACCGCGGCTACCGCATCACCAGCCACTCTTTCACTAGCCACCAAGGTCTCCATAGGTAGGAGTAACATATAGGCCAAATTGACCAAGACGTAAGTTAGCGTAACAATAATCGCCCCTAGCATCATAGCCCGAGGCACCGTTTTCTGAGCATTGATCGTTTCTCCTGCTACATAGGAGGCATGATGCCATCCACCATATGACCAGAGCACTCCAATCAGAGCAATGAGCAAGCCGGTGAAGATATTCTGCCCTTGATCTGTCACCAAGCCCAGGCTAAAATCTACTTTGGAAGGATCATAATAGAGCAATCCCACAATGACGATCCCTGCTATAGCAAGTAGCTTCAAGCCCGTGAAGACATTCGCAAGGGATTGACTGACTTGTACCCCAATTACATTGATCAGCGTCAGCCCCGCAATCACTCCAACCGCAACCAAGGTTTTAATTTCTGGCGCCATAGGAAAGAAAAAGGTAAGGTATTCGGCGAGTGCAATCCCCAAGGCTGCCAAGGATCCCGTATTGATGGCCAATAGGATGACCCAGCCATATAAAAAGCCGGTGATCTCTCCATAGGCTTCCTTTAAGAAGACATAAACTCCACCAGATTGGGGAAACATCCCGCCCAATTCAGCAAAGGTCAAGGCCCCAGTCAGGCTAATTAGCCCACCTAGTATCCATATAATGAGAACTAAGAGGTGATTATTAAGTGGTTGCGCAACGACATTTGGAGTGGTAAAGATGCCGGCGCCGATACAGCTACCTACGGCGATCATGGTCAAGCCGTATAGATTGATTCGTTTGTTGAGTTGGCTCATTCAGTTGGTCATTCTTGCTAGTGAATGGAACAAGATAGTAAATAAGCCGTGAAAATGAGTTGATGCCCTACCTAATGGTCTAGGTGGGCATCAAGTCTGATTCAGCAGGTTAATTTATTTCGTCTACCAGGCTTGTGAAAGAGCGGTATTTTTTTCCTCTATGGCCATTTTCAATCGCTCCATGCCCAATTGGTTGATGGCTTTCATCTTTCGCTTCACCCCGAATAGCGACATCATAAAACGATTAAATCCACTGGCTTTTAAGGTGAACGTTTGTACAACTTGTACTTTCCCATCCTTCTCCTGAAGCTCATATTCGAATACCGGTTGACTCTTGTAGGGTTTGGAAATTTCACATTCCATTCTGAGGTAGGTTTGTCCTTTTAGCGCAGCTAACGTTTGAAAGCCTTCACTTTTCTCTGCGGCACCTTCCCAATGAAAAGTGGAGCCAATTTGTCCATCTACGCCTTCCACCCAGTTCTTTTGTTCCGGATCACTCACTAGGAAGGGAGACCAGTCCGTAAACTGTTCTAAACTGCGCAATTTGTTGAACACCGTTTGTTGTTCCCCCTCCACCCACACTTCGCTGACAATAGTAATAGCCTTTTGCGCCGTTAAGGGAAGAGCTAGTGGGAAGATAAAAAGGGTAATGCCCGTTCTCAAAATCTTGGTCATGTCGATAAAGTTTTGGAGGTTATCTCAAAACTATTTTTTGGGATAGCCTCTCGTTAATGGAATGATTATTTACACCTCCATATCGAATGACTTAGGGGTAATAGGACAGATATAGGAAAAAAGTTGCTCTTTTCTAAAATCAACAGAAAAATAAGGGTGGATTATGAAGGTAAGTTTTTCTACATTTGTCGCCAGAAGCTGCCATCATGCTGGCCAAAATCCTAGGAGATGAAGATCATTTGTATTGGACGCAATTACGTAGATCATGCCAAGGAGCTCAACAACCCCGTTCCTTCCCGGCCCGTGGTCTTTATGAAGCCGCCCTCTGCCCTACTCATAGGGAATCGGCCCTTGTATTATCCTGAGTTTACCAAGGACTTGCATTATGAGTTGGAAGTCGTGTTAAAGATTGGGAAGAATGGCCGACATGTACAAAGGGAATTTGCGGCTGATTACTATAAAGAAGTAGCACTAGGAATAGATTTCACCGCGCGGGATTTACAATCCGAATTGAAACAGAAGGGACACCCCTGGGAGATTGCTAAAGGTTTTGATCATTCAGCAGCGATCAGTGAATTTATTCCGATCGAACGAGTCAATCAGAACGCCATCGAATTTCAACTAAAAAAGAATGGCGAAATAGTGCAAAAAGGGAATACAAAGGACATGATCTTCTCCTTCGAGGATATCATTGTGTATGTATCCCAATACTTCAAATTGCAAATGGGAGACCTCATTTATACTGGCACTCCGGCTGGTGTTGGCCCTGTACAAATTGGGGACAAGCTAGAGGGAGAACTCTTTACCAAAACCACCACCGAATCATTGATTAGTTGTGAGATTAAGTAGGCCATATATCTAGCTCAAATGCCTGGATTGGTTGGCCCAGTGGTAGCCCTTCCGATAAAACAGAGGAAATTCAAAAGTATTTCTATTTTTGCAGCGCCGCTGCGGTTGGCGACTCCTTATAACAATGAAGTTGTTCTAAAATTGATAGAGAAACTGTCTACAAACAACTTCAGAAAAACATTATATTCTAATGCCTTATTTATTCACTTCAGAATCGGTTTCAGAAGGACACCCAGACAAGGTAGCGGATCAAATATCCGATGCACTTGTTGACCATTTTCTGGCTTTTGACCCTAGTTCAAAAGTGGCCTGCGAAACCTTAGTGACTACTGGGCAAGTAGTGCTAGCAGGAGAAGTTAAATCCAATGTATACCTCGACGTTCAAGAGATCGCCAGAGACGTTATTCGTCGGATTGGCTATACCAAGTCAGAGTATATGTTTGAGGCTAACTCCTGCGGTGTACTTTCTGCCATTCATGAACAGTCCCCAGACATTAACCAAGGGGTGGAAAGAGCCGCTCCGGAAGAGCAAGGTGCAGGAGATCAAGGTATGATGTTCGGCTATGCTACCAACGAAACAGACAATTACATGCCTTTGGCCCTGTACATGGCGCACCTAATCCTAGAGGAATTGGCGGCCATTCGCAAGGGCGGAAAAGAACTGACATATCTTCGGCCGGATAGCAAGTCGCAAGTGACGATCGAATATTCTGACGAACACGTACCTCAGCGGATCGACTCTATTGTGGTCTCCACCCAGCACGATGACTTTGACGAAGACGATGCCATGTTGGCAAAGATTCGGAAAGATATCATCGGCACGGTCATTCCTAAAGTGAAAGCTAAACTAAAGCCGGAGATTCAGGCTTTATTCAACGATAATATTACTTATCACATCAACCCAACGGGTAAATTTGTGATCGGTGGCCCTCATGGAGATACCGGATTGACCGGCCGTAAGATCATCGTTGATACCTATGGTGGGAAAGGAGCGCACGGAGGAGGAGCATTTTCTGGTAAAGATCCCTCTAAGGTGGACCGTTCAGCAGCTTATGCTACTCGTCATATCGCTAAGAATTTGGTCGCAGCCGGTGTTTGTGATGAAGTATTGGTCCAGGTTTCCTACGCTATTGGAGTAGCAGCACCGACCAATATCTATATCAACACTTACAATACGGCTAACGTATCCTTGAATGATAGCCAAATTGCTGATAAAGTTACGGAGGTCTTTGATATGCGTCCTTACGCTATCGAACAAAGATTAAAGCTGCGCAATCCAATCTACAGCGAGACCGCTGCCTACGGCCATATGGGACGTAATTCCGAAATCAAGCGGGTAAGTATGAAGAATGGAGCCGGTGAGATTCTAGAAAAGGAAGTAGAAACCTTTACTTGGGAGAAACTGGACTACGTAGATAAAGTGAAAGCCGCTTTCAGTCTATAGAAACAGACTTTTACATCTTTTCCAAAAGTAATCCCGCATCTGTGTTGCAAATGCGGGATTTTTTTGTGCAGGTATATCTCGATCCTAAAGGGCGCGCCTTAGTGTTTTATTACCTTTTTTAAAGCCACCCCCTGAGGGCCTATAAATCGAAGTAAATAGGTTGACGGCTGCAAATCTTCTAAAGACAGCTGGCGAGGTGCATCAAGAGCAGCACAAAAAAGAGGAGAAAAGGGATTTGAGTTTTTAACATACCAGTGGATTTTGAAAGTAGTACTTCCTATCTCAAATCAGGATTTGAACTGGGGATTATGTACCTGATCTTAAAAGGACTGCTTAAAACTACTATGCTAAAATCCGTTATTTCAGTACATTATTTAATAATTATAGAATTTTTATAAACCATAAATTCAATTAAATCGCTTATAATCAATTTTTTACAAAAAAACTATAGAAAATATAAGCAATAAAAATGGCAATTAATGGAGTCAATGGTTTAGTACGTTGGTCAGTTGGAATGCAATTGTGCGGAGCGACCGAAAAGACGGCGAACTGCTCACGGCTATTCCGGAACAAACGTACCGTTGAGATCGCCATATTTAAAAGCGATGTAATTCTGTTCGCTGAGGTCATCATTAAGGATGAACGTATTGGATATGTCTCCAACTTCCGGGAAAGGGTTACTGGGGGTTTCAAATTGATAGTCTGCAGGGATGAATCCCCAGTTTCTGCCCGTTCTAAAATCTTGCCGAACAGCAAGGATTAATAGCTTCATTTCAACGATATCAGCTATTGATAAAGTGTTAGACCCATTGACATCTCCAGCTAGGATTTGATAAGGTTCGGGCAAGATAGCTGTTCCAAGAATATGTCTGTGCATCAACACAATATCATAGGTCGAGAGCCCATTCAGCGGAGAACCGATTTTGGAAATTTTCAAACTGTAGGTCTCTCCTGTGGGTAGATCGTCGAAACGATAAGTACTTGCATTATTGGTAGTAGCCACTACCGCGCCATCCTCGTCGAGTAGCTGAATCGTGACGCCTCCCAGAAATTCACCCTCAACGCTAGTTACTTTGCCGCTAATCGAGGCAGTTTGTGCAAGGAGAGCGATAGAATTCAGGAGCAAAAAGGCAACAGTTAGTATGGTTTTCATATGCTTCAATATTTTGTAATGGTATAAAAAGAGGTAACCTCTAGGCAATATTTGGCCTGCCTCCATATGGTGAAATCAAGAGACTGTTAACTAATTTGAATGAAGAATAAAACAGGAGGGCAATTGGCAAAGGCATTGCCCTCCTATGAGCGGATCTACCTTACTGTTTAATCACTTTTTTCAGGAAGGCTCCATCTGGTCCGATAAAACGCAGAAAATAGGTGGATGGAGCCAAACCTTGCAGTGATATCTGATCCATAGCTTTATACTCTCGTAGGAGTTGCCCCCCTAGATTGAGTAATTGGACTCTATCCAACTTAATCGATCGATATTGAATATGTATTAGGTCGACGGTGGGGTTCGGGAAGATCTTGACCCGCTCTTGCAATGGCATTTCATCTACGGACAATGGAGTTTCGGTGACAGTTCCAATGGTCTGCTTTTGATTGACCTGGATCTCTGCCTCACTAGCGCGAATCAGGCGTATATTTTCCACTCGGAAAGGCATTTCATATTCGGTATCTCTGAAGATCACATCTTCAATGGTCATACTAATTTGACCGATCGCTCCGCTTCCGTTTACTTCCAACTGATCGATCCTCGTCACACCGATATGCAGTCTGTGATGATTTGGATCATCTCTCACAAGAGCAATCATATCCTGACCAAGGTCTCCTAGCCAGGAATCTTGAAAGGTAGCCTTAGCCGAGCCATACATTACCGCTAGGGGATCGTATACAATGGTAAAGGCTAGGCCGTAGGCTCCTTCCACGGGGTTTTCGTTATCTCCAAGATGGATATCAAAGCTGACGGTTTCGCCAGGGCGTACTGGGTAAGCCTCGACATAGATGGGAGCCCCTTGCATATCCATATCCTCGGGTGAGGACCGATACTCAGCCATGGGATTTGGGCTGAGATTGACTGCTCTACCCCAGTTCAAGCTAATAGCCGTAGTGTCTGCCGTATTGATTACGCCGTCGCCATTGGTATCAATATGTTTATAGTCAACTCCAGTACGGGGCGTCACTTGTCCCCAATCGGTAGCCCATTGGCCGCGCCAGATCAGATTGGCATCTTCTCGAATGAGGCCAGTAGAACCATAGGTCAGCCCGAGGTTTAGTAGGTCAAAATGGTTGGCTACCTCATTGTGGTCGGTATCTCCGGGCCACATTCGCTCTTCGCCGTTGATGATCACCAGCCCATCATCTAAAACTGCAATTCCTGATTCAAGATCGTCATTGACGAATTCCATTTGCATGCTGGCTACATCGAAGAAGACAGGAACCTCTCCTCCCGTCCCCGTTACGGTAAAGCACATCTCGTACAATATGCCATCATCTGGCATAGATACGCCAAGTCCCATCAAATCCGTCCAAGCCATTCTCAACAAGCCATTCTCATAGTTCGGCCCACGCAAGTTGAAGTTCAAGTCGCTGAGATGGGGAAGTCCATAGTTTTGGATACTGTTCAGTTCCAACTTTTCCGCATCCCAGGCCACTGCATATTGTAGGCCTGCAATATTTATGAAGTTTTTAGATCTTACTGCTAAACACACAGACTCACCAGCATTAGCATTGGCCTCTCCTATACTTAGTTCCAAAGGAGGTCCATTTTCTCCTCCGCACCTGGGCTCAATGCCTCCTAAAACTCGGGTGTTCCCCAAAGCATCCGCTACGGTCACCTGGTAACTTCCACTGACGGGAACGGTTAATGTACTTTGTGTAACATTAGTTTCAACGAATCCCGCACTCCATGAAAAAGTATATGGACCATTTCCATTATCCAACACATAAGCAGTAATCGTGGCACTTTGGTTATCAACGGCACAGGTGTAGGCATAAGTAGCAGAAACAAAACTGGAAGGAGGTGGGTCAGAGCAAAAAGGACGCAATAGTGGCGAAACGTATTCGCAATCAATGTCGTTCGTAATCTCGACCGATATCGAGTCCGTAGCTGAAATCAAGACGGTAGATTGCAGGCCGGTGGTTTGTTGAACACCGTTGCTCCAATTGAAGGTATAATTTACTCCTTGCGGATCGAAAACCACCGCAGTAACCTCTACCATTGAATTTTCTAAGCAGTTGTAATACAATGCCGCCGCAATCCCATCTCTTTCTAGCTGAAAGCTCTTCACAAACTGACATCCGGAATTATTGTCGGTAATCGAAACGGTATATTCTCCAATAGTCAATTCACTTATATCCCTAGTGTTTGC